>JAHDHE010000031.1 GCA_020631475.1 Tenacibaculum sp.
CTCTGGTTCAATATAAATTTTATATATAAATGTAAACCTATTTTAGGACGACACATGCAAAAATTATCTTACTACCTTAAAGAAGGTGAATAATTTGTTGGATGATCATCTGCTTTAGCTAATCCATTTTTTGCTTTAGTAAAGTTTGATCCGTATTTGTTATCAATAGCTTCTAACATTTTATTAGCCATTAAAGCATAACCTCTACCTGTTAAGTGAATACCATCTAAACTCACTAAACCACCTGTTACTAAACTTGTAGTTAATGTATATCTACCAAAAGGTAAACCAGCAGAAGCAGCATCTTTTAATACAGTATTAAAGTCAACAAATGCTAATCCTTTTTCATCAGCTTTAGCTTTTATAGTTACATTATAAGCATCAGTAGCTGTTTTAATAGTTGTTAACTCTGTAGTATCTAATGCGTCTTTATCATCAATTCCACTTATCGCTGCTAAAACTAAGCCTCCTTCTTGAGCTGTTATATTTTGACCAGCTCTTAACTTACCTAACACCTGTAATACTTGTGGTGTTAATACAACACTACCATAGCCATTTCTTAAATTACTTTGATTTATTGTCAATAATAACAACTCATCTTCAGTCATTTGTCTAAAACCTAAAGGATTCGTTCTTGAAGCAGGTACATCTATTAAAAATCTATTTTTTCCAGCATTAAAAGTTATAGCATATTGCTTTGCTATGGCTTGAGCTTGGGCTAATGTTGCTCCTTGACTAACTAAACCTTGAATCATTATCCCTTCAACAGCCTTAAAGAAACCTGTTAAATTAGCAGCTGTAGCTGCATCTATTTCTAAAGCATTATTTGGAACAGTTGTAAAAAACGGTAAAGATGTTATATAAGGTAAATTAGCTACAACACCTTTTGCTCCTGTAGCAGTTAAAGCATCTACCATACCATTATAAACTGCATTGAATGTTGCTGAAGGTGTCACTGCTCCACTTGCTCCACCAGCAATAGCATAGTCTAACACATCATTACCACCTATCTCAGATAAACTAAAAAATGTAGGCATTTGTGCAGCAGCATCAGCAATTATAGATCTAGATGGACTTGATGCCATTCTTACAAAATAAGGATTAGCTGTAACGTTTGGCGGTGCTAAACCTGCTGGATTACCATAACCTGAAAATGTAAAGTGAAAACTTTTAGCTCCTGGTATACCAAAGTTTTTAAAATTTGATCCTTGTGCAGGAACACCTATAATAGTTGTAGGTACCGCATTTAAACGAGTAGGAGCTGCTCCATTAAAATAAAGTCTTGGTGCACCAGCCACACCTCCTGTTGAGGTGATAAGTCCACCAATATTATCATTCATTAAAGGTTGAGTAAAAGCCCCACCATTTACCATAGCGAATTTTTTAGCCATAATATTTGGGAAAGAGTTTTCTTGTCCTGCTTTAAATAAAGCTCCATCTGTAAACCCAGCTGTAAAGGAAGCTCCTATTGCAACATAGTTAGAAAAATCTGCACTTCCTGCGTTTAACGCAATTGTATTTTCTGCCTCACCTGGAATTTCAGGTAAAGTATTATCTACATCACAGGCTACAAAACCTAAAAATAATGCAGATAAAAATGTATATTTAATTGTATTTTTCATTCTTTTTTTTTTAGTTATTGATAGTCCAAGATAAATAGTATTGAGAACCTATTGCTCCAACACCTGGCGCACTTAAATACTCTTTTCCTGTTAAATTAGATCCTCCTAATTTAAATACAGATTTAATTGAAGGAACTGAATAGTTAACTTGTGCGTCTAAAACAGTTCTTTCATCAACAGTACCTTCTAAGAAAGTAGATTGCCAATAAAATTCTGTTTGCCAACGAGCACTTACATTGAAACCAAAGTTTTCAAATACATTTGGATGACCAAACTGAGCTTTAACCTTGTGCTCTGGAGTGTTAAATCCTGCTTCAAAATCTGGATCAGAAGCTTGATCGAAACTAAACTTAGACCATGTATAGTTTAAACCTACATTATAACCATTAAATATTTTTGTGTTTAAGCCTAAACCTACACCGTAAGAATCTACATCTGCAGATGAGTTTGTTTTTACACTAAACGTTTTTACCAAATCTCTATTTGTTAAGTTAGCTACACTAGGAGTTGTTGTTGGATCTACTAATACCACTACATCTTTATTAGAAATAAAGTTCGAATACATGTTGTAGTATGTACTAAAATCTACAGTTAATTTATTTTCTCCTAAAGGTAAAGCTGCACGATAACCTACTTCAACAGATTTAACTTCCTCTGGTTTAACTAGAGCAGTTTTAATTAAACTTGGAGCTCCACTTTTAATTGAAGCTGCAGAATATCCTCTAGTAAAAACATCGTTACCTCTTAAAGTAAAAGATGTTCCAGCTGAGTTTTGTACCACAGTAGAAAAACGATCAGCATTATCAGGAGCAGTTCCTAAAATAAAACCAGCACCCGTTGCTAAACCAATATATTGATCTTGTGTTGTTGGGTTACGGAAACCTGTTTGAAAAGATGCTCTAAAATTATGATTCTTATTTTCACCTGCAGCATATGTTAAAGATACTCTTGGTGTAAAGTTACCGTCAAAATTATCAGATTTATCATAACGAACCGATCCGGTAAACTTTAAACGATCGTCCATAAATTTCTTTTGAAGTTGAGTATATACTCCATATTCACCATAACTAATTGGTCCATCTGCATCAGTATAAATAGTTCCATAAGAATTTAAACGATATTGTCTGTAAGAACCTCCTACTTGCACTTCTGCCCAATCGATATAGTCTTGTAAGTTTAAGTTACCATCAGCATGGTAATAACTAGTATTATCTCTAAACTTAGAACCAGTTAATAAATCTGGATCAGAAGTAACCTCATCAAATAACTTTTGGAAAGCTGGAGTTCCTGGTTTTGCTCTATTTCTATCAGCAAAAGCTCTAGCTGCATCATGGTTAGATGCTGGTCCAAATGGGTTTGAAATAATTCCTAAATATGCAGCAGCATATTCCCCAAACCAATTTGTATTAGACTTCCATTTACTGTTAATACCTATTGCCGCAAAACGAGTATCATAAGAATCTCCTGCATCTTCACCTGCGTAATAACCTCTTATAAAGAAGCTCTTACCTCTAACTTCTAATTTATGTTGCTCCATAAAGAAGTTTGCTAAATTATAACGGTTTTGTCCTTGATAAATAGTGTTACCAGAACCAAATTTAGAATTCCAAATAATCTCAACTCTATCATTTCCTAACGGACGATAATGAATTGCTCCATTAAACTTTACGCTTTTAGCTTCGTTCGTCATTAACTCCTGGTCAGTATAACCAGTTCTACTAACTTTACCGATAGCACCACCTAAATCTACAGAAACTTCATCTCCATAAACATTAGCCCCGTCATAATTAGGATCATCTCTGTGGCTAGTTCCTGGAATATATGTACCACCAATACCTGTAGTGTTTCTATAATCAGTAGCGTGCCATTCTTCACCTTTTAAGTATGAAAAACTTACTTTCGCTGCAAATTTATCATCAAAAGCATGTGCCATTCTAATAGTTGCATCGTAATAAGCATTGTTTCCTGCGGCTTCTTGACTAGTCACTCCTCCTTTTAATCCAACATTAATTCCTTGGCTATCGAAAGGGCTTTTACTACGCATTAACATAATACCATTAAAAGCATTTGCACCATATAAAGCCGATGCAGCACCTGGTAAAATCTCAACACTTTTTACATCTACTTCAGATATACCTAATAAATTACCAATAGCAAAGTTTAATGCTGGTGACGCATTATCCATACCATCAACTAACTGAACAAAACGCTCATTACCAAAAGTAGCAAAACCACGAGTATTTACTGTTTTAAAAGTTAATCCTCCTGAGTTTATATCAACACCTTTTAAATTTTCTAAACCATCATAGTAAGAAGCTGAAGCTGTATTTTTAATTGCTCTAGAATCGAAACGCTCAATTGTTACAGGTGATTCCATAACACGTTCTGGTGTTCTAGAAGCTGAAATTACTACTTCGTCTAAAGAGGTTGCATTTTCTGTTAAAGAAACCTCAATAACTTGATTGTTTTTTGTGATTTCTACATTTTTTGATTGGTATCCTAAAGAAGATACTTCAATGGTGAAAGGTGGTGTGTCGGTTACAGTCATTGTAAACTTCCCGTCAAAATCAGTTGAAGTACCAACTGCCTTTCTTAAAACTTTAATATTCGCCCCAGGCAGTGGACCGCCAAGAGATGCATCATTGACCGTACCAGAAATGGTAGTCTGAGCAACCATTATTGCTGTACCAAACAGTACAAATGCAACAAGTAATAGTTTTTTCATCATAATTTATAAAATTTGTTAACTATTGCGCAAAATACGATTTTTTTTTATTTGTAAAAATTTATCCTCTATTTTATCACTATAGCATTTTTAGAGGTTTACTATTATCAAAAAATCATTTTTATAACTTTATTTAACGAACTACATTCCACATCTTTTACAAATTGTATTTTTGTGAAAATTATATTTAATAGTTTGGAAATAACCCACTCAATTTTTGAATTTAAAACCTCTCAAAAAACAATAGTTACTATTGGTACTTTTGATGGTGTACACATTGGTCATCAAAAAATCATTAAAAAATTAGTAGAAGAAGCTCAAACTTCTGGTAAAAAATCTGTTTTACTAACTTTTTTTCCACACCCTAGAATGGTGTTGCAAAAAGACACTTCGATAAAATTAATAAACACGATTGATGAACGTGCTGAATGTTTAGAAAAATTAGGGCTAGATTATTTAATTATTCACCCTTTTAACAAAGAGTTTTCAAGACTTACTGCTTTAGATTTTGTTCGTGATGTTTTAGTAAATCAACTTAATACTTCAAAATTAATTATTGGTTACGACCATCACTTTGGTAAAAACAGAGAAGGTAATATTGAGCAATTAACTGAGTACTCATACATGTATGATTTTACTGTCGAAGAAATTCCTGCTCAAGACATCGATGAAGTCTCAGTAAGTTCAACCAAAGTAAGAAAAGCCCTTTTAGGAGGTGAATTAAAAACCGCTAACAAATATTTAGGTTACAATTTTTCAATAACCGGAAAAGTTGTGAATGGAAAGCAATTGGGTGGTAAAATAGGTTTTCCTACTGCTAACATTGATGTTTTTGAGGAATATAAATTAATTCCGAAAACAGGAGTTTATGTTATAAAATCTGTAATTGATGAAAATACCATATTTGGAATGATGAATATTGGTAATAGACCAACAGTAGATGGTGACCATCAAACTATTGAGGTTCATTTTTTCGATTTCAATCAAGATTTATATAGTAAAGAACTCACCATTGAATTACTTTATTTCTTGAGAGATGAGCAAAAATTCGATTCAATTAACGATTTAACTAATCAACTACACAAAGACAAAGAATCATCTTTAAACTACCTTAAAAACAATTAGAATTCTTCGTTGCTAAAGTCTGTTGCTTCTTATATCTTTGCGTTTCTTAAAAATTTAAAAAGATGTTACAGGTTCAGTTTATTAGAGACAACAAACAAACTGTTTTAGACGGATTAGCAAAACGTAATTTTGCCAATGCCGAAACAATTATCAACGAAGTATTAACTTCTGATGAAACTCGTAGAGCTACACAAGTTTCTTTAGATAATATTTTAGCTGAATCTAACAAAATATCCAAAGAAATTGGTGGTCTTTTTAAATCTGGAGAAATTCAGAAAGCTAACTTATTAAAAGAAAAAACAGGTCAGTTAAAAGAAGAATCTAAAAAATTAACTGAAGAGTTAAATTTAGCTACAAGTAAGTTGCAAGATTTATTATATCAAATTCCTAATATTCCTCACGCTTCTGTAAAAGCAGGGAATAGCGAAGAAGATAATGAGAAGATTTTTAGCGAAGGTACGATTCCTGATTTAGGAGAAAAAGCATTACCTCACTGGGAGTTAGCTAAAAAATATGATATTATCGATTTTGAATTAGGTGTGAAAATCGCGGAATCTGGTTTCCCTGTTTATAAAGGAAAAGGGGCTCGTTTACAACGTGCTTTAATCAACTATTTTTTAGATAAAAACATAAAGGCTGGTTACAACGAAGTTCAAGTTCCGCATTTGGTGAATGAAGCTTCAGGTATTGGAACAGGTCAATTACCCGACAAAGAAGGACAAATGTATATGATTCCTGAAAAAAAACCTTTATATTTAATTCCAACTGCTGAAGTCCCAATTACAAATATGTTTAGAGGAGATTTAGTAAAGGAAAGTGATTTACCAATTACAGTTACAGGTTATACTCCTTGCTTCCGTCGTGAAGCTGGAAGTTATGGTGCGCACGTTCGTGGGTTAAATAGATTACACCAATTTGATAAAGTAGAGATTGTTCGCGTAGAACATCCTGATAATTCTTACCAAGCCTTAAACGGAATGGTAGAACATATTAAAGATATTTTACGTGAGTTAAAATTACCATATCGTATTTTACGTTTATGTGGTGGTGATACAGGATTTACATCTGCATTAACTTTCGATTTCGAATTATATTCTACAGCACAAGAGCGTTGGTTAGAAATTAGTTCAGCTTCTAACTTCGAAACATTTCAAGCAAATCGCTTAAAGTTACGTTTTAAAAATAGCGATGGTAAAAGTCAATTAGTACACACTTTAAACGGAAGTTCTTTAGCGTTACCTAGAGTTTTAGCAGGAATTTTAGAGAATTATCAAACTGCTGATGGAATTAAAATTCCAGACGTATTAGTTCCTTATTGTGGATTTGATATGATTGATTAAAAAATCAATCTCAATTATAAAAAACGAAAAATCCCAAGTTTCAATCAAGAAACTTGGGATTTTTACCAATTCACCCCTTCAAAATGAATCCACTATATTTTAATTAGCAACAACTGCTAGCATTAATCTTTTATATTTATTCATCTCTAACAAAGCCTCAAAATATTGAGTTATTTGACCTCTCTTCATAAACTCGTTTGCATTTCTCTTTGCTGTCTCGTATTGTAAGTTAAAGTTTCTCATAATAAAAATTGTTTAGTCTTGTTATCGATAAGACAAACTTCGTGCCAAAATGTTACAAGGTTTTCAAAAAAACAAGGTGTTTTAATATAAAATTAACAATTTAGTTCCCTATTTTTGATTGATGAAAAAAACTATCATATTATTTAACCTACTGTTTTTCAATCTGTTTTGCAACGCTCAACAAAACGAATTTGCTATTGCTGAAAATTATTTTAGAAATAATGAATATGAAAAAGCAATTCAGCTTTATAAAAAACTTTACGATAAAAGTCCGTACAACACCACTTATCTACAAAGATTAATTACAAGCTATCAAGAAACCGAACAGTTTTTAATTGCTGATAATTTGTTAACGAAAGAACTAAAAGAAAAACCAAACTTAACCTACTTGTATGTTATAAAAGGTTATAATTTCGAGCGTCAACAAAAAGATGAAGAAGCAAATAAACTTTATCAGGAAGCTATAAAATCTATAGAAAATAAAGGTAGTTATGGTAACATAATTGCTAGTCTTTTTAAAAACTACAATAAGTTAGATTTTGCTATTGATGCATACACCAAAATAATGGCGAATAACCCGAGAGCAAACTACGGGTTTCAATTAGCTCAAATTTATGGTGAAAAAGGAGATTTTCCTAAAATGTTTGAATCTTATGTTAATCTAGTTGATAAAAATGAGAATTACCTTAACAATGTAAAACGATTTACTGCCAGATACATTAATGATGATAGTGAAAATGCAAACAACATTCTGTTTAAAAAAGCATTGCTTCGAAAATCTATCAGTAACCCAAAAGATATTTGGAACGATTTACTAGCTTGGTTATTTATCAGACAAAAACAATATCAAAAAGCACTGATTCAACACAAAGCGTTACTTGTACGAGATCCTGATAATTTAGGACGAATAAGTGAATTAGGTAAAATTGCACTCGAAAACGAAGCATATGAAACAGCTAAAGAATGTTTTGATATAATTATTGAGAAAACAAATTACCCTTCAGATAAGTTTAGAGCAATTAATAATAATTTAAAAATTGCTATTAAAACTAAACAGCCAGATATTGAAGAACAATTTAAAGCAATTTTTAACAAATACGGTATCAACCAAAAAACAATACATACTCAAATAGCTTACGCTAACTATTTAACTTTCGAAAAAAGAAATCCTGAAGAAGCAGAAAAAATATTAGAAAAAGCATTAACGCTAACAAAATCTAAATTCTTCGTTGCTCATATAAAATTAAAACTAGGAGAGGTTTTATTGTTTACAAACAAATTCAACAAAGCGTTAATCTACTTTTCTCAAGTACAAATAAAATTTAAAGATCATTTTTTAGGACAAGAAGCACGATTTAAAGTAGCACAAGCCTCTTACTTTAAAAACGATTTTAAATGGGCGAAAGCACAATTAAAAGTTTTAAAAAGTTCGGCTACTCAATTAATTGCCAACGATGCTGCTAATTTATTTCTCACCATTTCTGATAATGAGCCTAAAGACAGTATTTCTTCAGGATTAAAAGAATATGCTAAAGCAGATTTATTAGCTTTTCAAAACAAAAATGAGGAAGCAATTATTGTTTTAAACGAAATCATAGAAAATTATAAAGGACAACCGATTGAAGATGAATCTTTATTTAAACAAGCACAACTTTTTATAAAACAGAAAAAGTATGATGAAGCTATTTTAAATTATGCTAAAATATTGGCTTTAGATAAAGAAGGTATTTTTATAGACGATGTGTATTATCAAATGGCAGAATTGTACAATAACGAATTAAATAACCCAGAAAAGGCTAAAGAATACTATCAAAAGATTATTTTTGACCACGCTAACAGTATCTATTTAGTTGATGCTCGTAAAAAGTTTAGAAAACTAAGAGGAGATATCATTAATTAAACAATGTATCAATACTTTTAATGTACCAATATAGTTGAGTTGTTACATTTTATAATTGCTACATTCTTACATTAAATTTTATGTACATATACAACGTAACAATAAATATAGATCAAAGCATTCATGCTGAGTGGTTAACTTGGATAGAAAGTCATATCCCAGAAGTTTTAGCAACTGGTCGTTTTTTAAGTGCTAAAATGACGCAAGTATTAGTTGAAGAAGAAATGGGTGGAGTTACTTATTCTATTCAATATACAGCAAAAACTCGTGAAGATTTAGATAATTACTATAAACACGATGCAGAGAAGCTTCGTACGGATGGAATGAAAAAATTCGCTGATAAAATGCTGGCATTTCGTACTGAGTTGAAAATAGTAAACGAATTTTTTCCTACAGTATCGAGTAATTAAATTGCAGAAACAAGAATCTATGACCGTAAGAGCAAAAAAACATTTAGGACAGCACTTTTTAACCGATGAAAACATCGCTAAAAAAATAGCAGATTCATTAACCGAAAATAATTATGATAATGTATTAGAAATTGGTCCTGGTATGGGAGTGCTAACAAAATACTTGTTAGAAAAAAAACCAAAGGTTACGGTGATGGAATTAGATTCTGAATCGGTTGAATACCTAAACGATACTTTTCCTTTAGAACACATAAAGCTAGATACTTCAAAAGAAAAATTTAATATTATTGAAGGAGATTTTTTAAAGAAAAACCTTCAAGAAACTTTTAAAAAAGAGCAAGTAGCCATTATTGGTAACTTTCCTTATAATATTTCTTCGCAAATTGTTTTTAAAGCAATTGAAAATCGTGAGTTTGTTCCTGAATTTTCAGGAATGTTCCAAAAAGAAGTTGCGATCAGAATTGCAGAAAAAGAAGGTAGTAAAGTGTACGGAATCATGTCTGTATTAACGCAAGCTTTCTACGATGTAGAATATTTATTTACCGTACCTCCTACGGTCTTTAATCCGCCTCCAAAAGTAGATTCTGGAGTCATTAGATTAATCAGAAAAGAGGATTACTCATTACCTGTTGATGAAAAATTATTTTTTAGAGTAGTAAAAACAGCATTCAACCAACGAAGAAAAATGTTGCGTTCTAGCTTAAAATCTTTCGATCTTTCGGCTACCTTAAAAGAAGACCCTATATTTGCGATGCGTCCCGAACAATTATCGGTGCAAAAATTCATTGAATTGACAAAAAAAATAGCGAAAGACAATAGTTAATTATTGTTTATAGTAAGAAATAATATTTTTGAATTTGATATTCAAATATCGAGTAAAATCGCAAAACGATGGCATTTGAAATTAACAAAGAACTTTTAGAAAACGTACAAGAACTGATTAAAAACAAAAAAGACACCGCTCTTTCAAGTTTTTTTTCAGACGTCCATCATGCCGATATTGCCGAAGTTCTAGACGAATTATCATTCGATGATGCGGTATATATTATTCGTTTGTTAGATTCCGAAACAACATCAGAAGTTTTACTTGATGTTGATAATGATATGCGTGAACAAATTCTTAAGCAACTTACCGCAAAAGAAATTGCTGAAGAAATTGATGAACTTGATACCGATGATGCTGCCGATGTAATTGCTGAGCTTCCAGAAAAAAGGAAACAAGCAGTAATGCAAGAAATAGAAGATGAAGAACACGCCAAAGAAATTGTAGAATTATTACGTTACGACGAAAATTCTGCAGGTGGTTTAATGGCTAAAGAGTTGGTTAAAGTTAATGAAAACTGGACCGTTCTTCGTTGTGTAAAAGAAATGCGTATTCAAGCTGAAGAAGTGACTAGAGTGCATTCTATCTACGTAGTTGATGATAGCGAAAAACTTAAAGGGCGATTATCGTTAAAAGACCTTTTAATGGCTTCTACACGAGCAAAAATTGCCGATGTATATATACCAAAAGTAGATTTTGTAACAGTTACCGATGAGGCTGAAGATGTTGCAAACATTATGCGTAAGTACGACTTAGAAGCTATTCCGGTTATTGATGAATTAGGAGTTTTAGTAGGTCGCATTACTATTGATGATATTGTTGATGTAATTAAAGAAGAAGCTGATAAAGATTACCAATTAGCAGCGGGTATTACACAAGATGTTGAAGCTGATGATACTATTTGGGAACTAACAAGAGCGCGTTTACCTTGGTTATTTTTAGGATTAATTGGTGGTGTTGGAGCTGCAAGAATTATGGGCTTTTTTGAAGATGCAATAGCAGAAAACGCAATACTTTTTATGTTTACTCCACTAATAGCTGCAATGGCTGGTAATGTAGGTGTACAATCATCAGCAATTATTGTACAAGGTTTAGCAAATGATGATGTAAAGGGTAGTATTGCTGACCGATTATTGAAAGAAGTATCTTTAGCAATGATTAACGGGCTTGCTTTAGCTGTTTTACTTTTTTTATATGTTTTTATAAGCGAACAGAGTTTACATGTGGCTAGTGCTATCTCTATATCTCTTTTTGTAGTAATTATTGTGGCTGGGTTAATAGGAACATTTATTCCGCTTTTCTTAGATAAAAGAGGCATCGATCCTGCAATTGCAACGGGACCTTTTATTACAACTAGTAATGATATTTTCGGAATCCTTATTTACTTTTGGATTGCTAAAATGATTATTGGATTTTAGTCGTTTGTTCTACTGTGTTTAAAAGATTATCGATCTTCTCTTTTGGGATAAAACCCTTTAGCATTAAAACTGCTCCGAAAACAATTAATAAAACTCCCATTCCTCGTTTTATTCTATAAATAACTAGTGGAGTTAACTTATTTCTTAATTGTTTTGCTAACAATATTTTTCCTAAGTCGGTAAGTGCATACCCTAAAATTACAGTCACGAAGTACCAAAATAAATACTTCGGATTCATATCATAAGTAGGGCCAACAACTACAATTAATCCTAACCAAAAAGCTAAGACACCAATATTTATAAAGTTTAAAAAGAATCCTTTTAAAAGTAACTTTAAGTAGTTATTACTTTCAGGTAATTGCACATCTGGTGCTTCGGCTTCTTTCTTATTATTTTTATCTAAATACGTTATTAATCCATAAATAATCAATACCAAACCTCCAATTAAAAATAAACGCGGATCATCTTTAATCTTCTCTAATAAACTTCTGCTACCAAAATAGGCTATTAACATAAATGAAATATCACCTAAAATTACACCTATATCAAAAGCAATAGCAGCTCTTGCTCCTTTTAAAACGCTAGTTTTTAACAGCATAAAAAATACAGGCCCTATCATAAAAGCCATGAAAACACCTACTAAAAAAGCATTTTTAAAATCGTAGAAATCCATTATTTAAAGGTACGTGTTTTTAACTAAACATCATCAAAATCAACCACAACCTTTTGAGTTGTTGGATGCGCCATACATGTTAAAATAAAACCTTCTTCTAACTCACTATCTGTTAAGATAGAGTTTTTAGTCATTACCGCCTTTCCTTCGGTAACCTTAGCAATACAACTACTACAAACACCTCCTTGACAAGAGTATGGTGCGTCTAATTGATTTCGTAATGAAGCCGCCAAAACAGTATCTGTTTTATCCATTGTAAAAGTAGTCTCTTCATCATCTAACAAAACAGTAATTTCTGATTTTCCATCAGGAAATTGTATTTGAATATCTTCTTCAGATGAGCTTGCAGTAAATAATTCGAAATGAATATTTTCTTCGTCAAATCCGTTTTCCTGTAAAGTTTCAGAAGCAATCGTAATCATTTCTTCTGGCCCACATAAATAAGCTGAATCAAAAGCAATGTCTTTATGAACATTTTTTACAAAATAATTCACATGTCCTTTATCTATTCTACCAAACTTAGTGTCTGTTCTTACTTCTTGACTAAACACATAATGCAAATTAAACTGATTAGGATATTGTTCAGCTATAGTGTTTAATTCATCATAAAAAATAGTACTCTCAGCTTTTTTATTACCAAAAACTAAAGTAAAAGTTGACGATGGTTCGTTTTCTAAAACAGCCTTAATCATTGATAAAACCGGTGTAATACCACTACCTGCAGCAAATGCTATGTAGTTTTTATTATTAGACGGATTTAATATAAATTTTCCTTCTGGTTCTGATACTTCTATAGTAGTACCCTCTTTTAATTTAGTAGTTGCGTAGATAGAAAACAATCCTTTTTCAACAGCTTTAACCGCTACTTTTATTTCGTTAGTATTAGGAGATGCACATATAGAATATGCTCTTCTAATTTCTTGATCGTTCAGTGTTGTTTTTATGGTAATATATTGTCCTGCAACGAATTTATATGCTTCTTTTAATTCAGCAGGAACTGTAAATAAAATTGAAACCGCATCAGCTGTTTCTTTTATTATTTTTTCTATAACTAGTTTATGAAATGTAGACATGTATTCAATTTAGAACTGCAAAAATAAGAAATACTAATAGAATGAATTGTTAGGGTTTACACAAAATAACATACCTAAGATTATTATACATAAGAAAATTATGTATATTTGCATACCTAAGTTTTTTAGGTATAGTTTAAAAACGTTGTTTTTATGGGAAATCAAAAATTATATAAAGGCTCATTACAAACCATTATTCTAAAGCTTTTAGCTCAGAATGATAAGATGTATGGTTATGAAATTACTCAAAAAGTAAAAGAATTAACGAAAGGAGAATTAAAGATAACCGAGGGTGCTTTATATCCTGCCTTACACAAATTAGAAGCCGAAGGATTATTAGATGTTGAAGTTGCTAAAGTTGGTAACCGGTTGCGCAAATATTACAAACTAACAGAAAACGGAACTAAAGAAACCGCCAATAAGTTAGAAGAAATGCAAGAGTTTTTAAAAACGATGCAACAGTTGGTGAACCCTAAATATAGTTTGGAGTAAGATATTTAGCTATGGAATTAACAAAAGAACAAATACAGAGAGTAAACAAATACCTGGATTCAAAAGGCATAAAATTCATTGATTTTAGAATTGAAATATTTGACCATATTGTTTCACAAATAGAGCAAAAATTAGAAGCTAAAAATCTTAATTTCGAAACTACTTTCCAACAAGTAACTGATAATTGGAACATACAACTAAATAAAACTACTAGTTTTATTTTTGGATTAATGTACCCAGCACCTAAAGTTGTAATCAATAAAGCTAAAAGAATATTTAAAACATATCTTATACTATGTTGTTTACCTATAGTTATATCATTTTTGATTGTATTTAACACAAAAATGGAATTAAATAAAATGTACGGTTATTTTATAATTTCTGCATTGATTATACTACTATGTGTATCCTTGTTTTTTACTTATAAAATATCGAAATCTAAAGAAAAAACTGTTTTTAATTTTATTATAAAAACACAATTATTAAATTTTATTTTTTTGCCTTTGGTTCTTATAGGAACTTCTATTAATGATTTTATTAACCTTGGCCTTTTAGGTTACATGCTTGTTGTTACTTATTATTTAGTTTCATTTTATAAAAAACATCAAAAAGAAAAAGAGAAATATAAATTATTAGTTAAGTAATCAAAATGCAACTAACCAATCAAAACATAGAACAACTATACAAATTCACTCGTCAGCATTATGTAGAACATTATGATGTACAAACTGAGTTAGTAGATCATTTAGCAAACGACATCGAACAAATTTGGGTCGAAAAACCAACTTTAACTTTTGAGCAAGCTAGAGATATTTCCTTTAAAAAATTTGGAATATTTGGTTTTATGAACGTGTTAGAAGAGAAGCAAAAGCAAATGAGTAAAAAGTATTTCAAAATTATCTTAGGTTTTGTAAAATAATGGTTTTCAATCCCTAAAATATTAGCAACGCTAACAATGTTTTATTGTTTTTATCTTCTATTACAATTTTCATTTGCGCAATATTTATTTCCTGGGTTTTTCTTCACTATTTTAATAATTGAGTTAATTATACTTTTAAAAAGAAGAAAAAAATTAAATACTAAATTTAAAACAACAGGTAAAAAGTGGTTATTTGAGGACATTATTGAAACACAAGGAAATGGTAATGTTATATTTGGTTTATTCTATATATTCCAGTTTTTAACCCCTAACTCGTATGATAATTTAAGTATATTATCTAGTTTAATTATATCAGCAGCTACAACATTAGCTGTTATTATTGGATATGTTAGCTTGGTTGTAATCCCAAAAAAATCAGAAGAATTATTAGAAGAACATTACCCAGAATATAAGCTAGTATAAATTATTTTTTTCCTTCAACAATAATAACAATTTCGCCTTTGGCAGGTTTTTCTGTATAATATGATAACACTTCTTTTACACTTCCTCTTTTGGTTTCTTCAAATAATTTTGTCAATTCTCTAGAAACCGATACTTGTCTGTCTATCCCAAAATACTCTCCAAAATGAGTTAGTGTTTTTAATAATTTATGCGGACTCTCATAAAAAATCATCGTACGAGTTTCTTCTGCTAAGAGTTTTAATCGGGTTTGTCTTCCTTTTTTAACAGGTAAAAAACCTTCGAAAACAAACTTATCGTTTGGCAAACCAGAATTTACTAATGCAGGAACAAAAGCAGTGGCGCCAGGTAAACATTCAATAGCTATATTTTGCTGCACACAAGCACGGGTAAGTAAAAACCCAGGGTCAGAAATTGCAGGCGTTCCAGCATCAGAAATTAAAGCACAAGTTTCACCATTTTTTAACCTACTTATAACACCTTCTACCGATTTATGCTCGTTATGCATATGATGACTATACATTTGAGTAGTAATCTCAAAGTGCTTTAATAACTTTCCGCTTGTACGCGTATCTTCTGCTAAAATAAAATCAACTTCCTTTAAAATTCTAATCGCTCTTAAAGTAATATCCTCTAAATTTCCGATAGGTGTTGGTACCAAATACAATTTACTCATACAGCAAAGCTACAACAAAGTTTTAGTACATTTGTGGTATGCCAAAAAAGCTATTAAAAAATATTGATTTTCCTTCAGATCTAAGACAATTATCTGTTGATAAATTGCCTTTATTAGCAAAAGAATTGCGTGAATTTATTATTGATGTAGTTGCGACTAAAGAAGGACATTTAGGAGCAAGTTTAGGTGTAGTAGAGCTCACCATTGCTTTGCATTATTTATTTGACACTCCAAAAGATCAATTAGTTTGGGATGTTGGACATCAAGCTTACGGGCATAAAATTTTAACAGGTAGAAAAGACATTTTTCATACCAACAGGCAGTTAAACGGGATTTCAGGATTTCCAAAACGATCAGAAAGTGAATATGATACTTTCGGGGTTGGGCATTCATCTACTTCCATTTCAGCGGCTTTAGGTATGGCGATCGCTTCAAAATTACAAGGAAACAATAAACACCACATTGCCGTTATAGGTGATGCATCGATTGCTAGTGGAATGGCTTTCGAGGCTCTAAATCATGCTGGAGATACCAATGCTAATTTATTAGTAATTTTAAACGATAATGCTATTGGTATTGACCCTTCGGTTGGAGCGTTAAAACATTATTTAACTAGAATAAAATCTACGAGATCTGATATTGAGCAGCACAATATTTTTGAAGGCTTAAACTTTGATTATTCTGGTCCGATTGACGGTCATAATTTTGAAGAACTATTATCAGAATTAAACCGATTAAAACAAGTTGAAGGTCCTAAGTTTTTACATGTTATTACTACTAAAGGAAAAGGACTTAAACAAGCCGAACAAGATCAAGTAAAATATCATGCTCCTGGAAAATTCGATAAAATTTCTGGTGCTATTTTACCAAAAGAGCAAAGTAAGTTCACCAAGTTTCAAGATGTTTTTGGAAAAACCATTCTTGAACTTGCCAAACAAAACGATAAAATTGTTGGTATTACACCCGCAATGTTAACAGGTAGTTCTTTAAAATTTATGCTAGAAGAATTTCCTGATAGAACTTTTGATGTTGGTATCGCCGAACAACACGCTGTTACTTTAGCTGCTGGTATGGCAACCCAAGGTTTAGTTCCGTTTTGTAATATTTATTCTACTTTTTTACAGCGAGCTTACGATCAAATAATTCATGATGTAGCTTTGCAAAACTTACCAGTTGTTTTTTGTTTAGACAGAGCTGGTTTGGTAGGTGAAGATGGAGCAACACATCACGGAGTTTTTGACTTAGCTTACTTACGCTGCATTCCTAACTTAATAATTTTCGCTCCTCGCAATGAAATAGAGTTACGAAACATTATGTATACTGCACAATTGGGATTAAGTAATCCAATTGCTATTCGTTATCCAAGAGGAAAAGGAAAATTAGAACAATGGAATCTAACTTTTGAAAAAATAGAAATTGGAAAAGGAGCTTGTTTAAGAAAAGGTAATCAAATTGCAGTGCTATCTACTGGAACAATTGCCGATAATGTTTCTGAAGCGATTAATTCACTAAATAAAGAAGGTTTGGTAGCTCATTATGATATGCGCTTTGTAAAACCGTTAGACACTCAACTTTTAGATAATATATTTAATAGCTTTGATAAAATAATTACCATTGAAGATGGCACTATAAAAGGTGGATTAGGTTCTGCTATATTAGAATATGCTTCAGAAGTAAATTATAAAGGTACTATAAAGTTAATGGGAGTTCCTGATGAATTTATCCATCATGGTACTATTGATCAGCTACAAAAGTTAGCTGGTATTGATTCTTTATCAATTCAAAATACAATACAAGATTTATTATAAAAAAAAGCGAACCAATTTAGACTGAACCCAAAAGTTTAGACAAATTTATAATTAATTTTGATAATACAGAG
>JAHDHE010000032.1 GCA_020631475.1 Tenacibaculum sp.
TAAACGGCTATACTTACTTTTACATCAATATTTATTTAACACCGAATGCAAGAGCTAATTGAATTTTATAACGAAGAAATAAATCAGCTAAACACAAAGTTTAACACACTTAAAAAGCAGTTGTTAACAACACGCATGTTACGCCTTTTAGCTTTTCTAGCTATTGCTTTTACTACATACTTAGCTTCTACAAAGTTCACCTTTTTCTTTATTGGTAGTCTACTAAGTATTATTGCTTTTGTGTTTTTAATACTAAAACACGGATATCTAAAAAAACAGAAAAAACTTACTGAAACTAAACTCCGTATTAATAAAACTGAAATTGATGTTTTAAATGGTAATTTTTCTCATTTAGAAGAAACAGGAAAAGAGTTTATAAATCCTGAACATTATTTTAGTAACGATATCGATTTATTTGGTAAAGGATCTTTTTTCCAGTACCTAAACAGATCAGCTACTCTCGAAGGAAAAAATTTAATAGCAGATACCTTAACAAATAATCATCTTGATGCTATTGAACAAAAACAAGAGGTTATAAAAGAATTGTCTCTAAAAGTTAAATGGCGTCAACATTATACTGCTGTTGCTAGTTTAATTAAAACAAAAACCAGCATAACGAGTATTGTAAGTTGGATACATTCTTACCAACAAAGGCTTCCTTCTTTTCTTCCTTTATTTTCTTATATTTTTTCTCTAGTATCTATCTTACTTATTGGACTGCTGAGTTTTCAAATAGTTTCTTTTTCATTGGTGTTAATCTGGTTTTTTATTGGCTTAGGTATTACGGGTACTTTTTTCAAAAAAACTCAAAAATTATATACCGAAACAAGTAACGCTAAAGAAACATTTAGTCAATATTACCAGCTATTAGAACAAATAGAAAACGAAGAATTTACCAATCCAATATTAAAAGAAAAGCAACAAAAAATTCAGTTAGATCAAAAAAAATCTTCCACAATTTTTAAAGAATTTTCTAAAAAATTAGATGCTTTCGATCAACGAAATAATGTAATTATAGCAGTGATTGGTAATGGTCTTTTTTTATGGGATATTCGAAATGCTGTGATTATTGAAAAGTGGATTACTATCTATAAAAACACCGTAGAAGAATGGTTTGCTGTGGTTTCTTATTTTGATGCACAAAACTCATTTGCAAATTTTGTTTTTAACAAACCAGAATATGTATTTCCTACTATTCAAAAAGAAAAGTCAACTATAAAAGCTACCAATTTAGGGCATCCGTTATTAGACCCTTTAAAAAGAATTGATAATGATTTTAGTATCAATAATGAAGAGTTTTTTATTGTAACTGGAGCTAATATGGCTGGAAAAAGTACGTTTTTAAGAACCATATCTTTATCCATCGTAATGTCTAATTGCGGATTACCAGTTTGCGCAGATAAGTTCAAGTATAACCCTGTTAAGTTGATTACCAGCATGCGAACATCTGATTCATTAAACGATGATGAATCCTATTTTTATGCTGAATTAAAACGATTAAAATTCATTGTAAATGAAATTAAAAATGAGAACTATTTTATCATTTTAGATGAAATTTTAAAAGGGACTAATAGTAAAGATAAAGCTATTGGATCTAAAAAGTTTGTTGAAAAATTAAACAGCTCTAACTCTAACGGAATTATTGCCACACACGATGTAAGTTTATGTGAGCTGGCTACCGAATATTCAACCATTAAAAATTACTTTTTTGACGCTGAAATACTATATGACGAATTACATTTTGATTATAAAATGAAAAACGGAGTGTGTAAAAACATGAATGCTTCCTTTTTATTAAAAAAGATGGAAATAGTATAAATCTGTCATATTTTATAATAAAACTATGATAAATGACAGTAAATATTTGATGCATTAATCCATATCTTTACAGTATGAGTAAACTTATTGATAATTTTAGTAGACAAATCAGTTATGTTCGATTAGCTGTAACCGATCGTTGCAACCTTCGTTGTCAATACTGTATGCCTGCGCAAGGAATTGATATTGTGCCTAGAAAAGAGCTTTTAACTTACAAAGAAATGTACCGAATTATTCGTGTACTTACCGAGTTAGGTGTAAACAAAGTTCGTTTAACAGGTGGAGAACCTTTTGCTCGTAAAGATTTCATGTCTTTTTTAGAAATGTTATCTTATAATGATTTGTTAGACGCTATAAACATTACCACTAACGGAGCGCTCGTTTCTAAACACATTTCAACTTTAGAAAAACTAAAAAAAATTAAAAACATCAATTTAAGTATTGACAGTTTGCATGCTGATAAGTTTGCTAAAATTACGCGTCGTGATGTTTTTCCTGAAGTGTATAAAACCTTTGAATTATTAGAAAAAAGCTCATTGAATTTAAAACTTAACGTTGTAGTACAATCTGGTTTTAATACGGATGAAATTAACGATTTTGTAGCCTTAACAAAAGATAAAAACATTGCCGTTCGTTTTATTGAAGAAATGCCTTTTAACGGAAAAGGATTACGCGACACAAAAGAAAATTGGAATTACACAAAAATTTTAGACAAAATAAAATCTGAATACGACGTAAAAACAATTGTTTCAGAAAAATCATCAACATCACGTAATTTTTCTATCGATGGTCATGAAGGAACTATAGGGATAATACCGGCGTTTACACGAACTATTTGTAACGATTGTAACCGTATTCGTATTACCTCAACAGGTACTTTTAAAAACTGTTTGTTTGATGATGGTGTTTTTAACCTACGAGATTTTATTCGTAATGGAGCGAGTAACGAAGATTTAAAAGAGCTTTTTTTATCACTGATTAAAGAAAAACCCGAAAACGGATTTATTGCAGAAGCAAGCCGTAAAAAAGGAAATGTAAGTGAAAGTATGAGTACAATTGGTGGATAGTATGGATAATTTATTTATAGGTTTTATTTTAATTTTCTTAAGTTTTTGTTTTATTTTTTATAAGATTTCAAAAATTGATAAAGAAGAAAGCTGGGATGAACTTAACTCCATTTCCAAATCTTCTGAAGTTCAATCTTGGGGGCTAATTGCTATTTTAATTGTAATTGGGTTAGTATTGATTGTTAAAAATCTATAAAATGATTTCAGTAAAAGAAGCAAAACATATCATATTACAAAACACAGTAGATTTTGGAGTTGAAGAAATTCCTTTTTTACAGTCTATTGGGAGAGTTTTAAAAGAAGATCTTGTTGCCGATAGAGATTTTCCTCCATTCAACCGTGTTGCGATGGATGGAATTGCAATTAATTATAGTTATTTTAAAAACGGGCAACGAAGTTTTACTATAGAAGGAATTCAGCCAGCAGGAAGTCCACAATTATCAATGCAAAATTCTGAGAACTGTATTGAAGTAATGACAGGAGCAGTTTTACCAAACAATTGTGATACCGTGATTCGTTATGAAGATGTAATAATCAAAGACGGAATTGCAACGATTACTGTTGATAGTATTAACGATCGTCAAAACATCCATGAGAAAGGAAAAGACAAACAAAAAAATGATCTTTTAATTTCCAAAAACACCATTATTTCTCCTGCTGAAATCGGTGTGATTGCAACTGTTGGTAAATCAATTATAAAAGTAGCAAAACAACCTAAAGTGATGATTGTCTCTACTGGTGATGAACTAGTAGATGTAAACGAAACTCCGTTAGACCATCAAATCAGGCGTTCGAATGTATACACTTTAGTTTCTTTATTAGGAAGTTTGAATATCCCGTCAGAAACTGCACATATTACTGACAATAAAGCTATTTTAAAAGAAAAAATTAAGAACTACTTACAAGAATTCGATGTGTTGTTTTTTAGTGGTGCAGTTAGCAAAGGTAAGTTCGATTTTTTACCTGAAGTGTTAGATGAGTTAGGTGTAGAAAAGCTATTTCATAAAGTAATACAACGCCCGGGAAAACCATTCTGGATGGGACGCACAGATGCTTTAAGCATGAATAGTAGTTCCAAAAACAAAACTCTTGTTTTTGCTTTTCCTGGCAACCCTGTATCAACTTTTGTGAATTGTGTCGCATATTTTTATCCATGGTATCATAAATCAATTGGAATTAAAGAGAAAGAGCAAAACGCTATTCTTGTCGAAGATGTAAATTTTAAACCCAACTTAACTTACTTTTTACAAGTTAAATTAGAAAACAAAGAAGGTAAGTTGTTTGCTGCTCCAGTTAAAGGAAATGGATCTGGAGATTTAGTTAGTTTAACCGAAGCAGATGGTTTTATCGAGTTACCAAAAACTGAAAATATAGAATTTAAAAAAGGTAGTGTTTACCCGCTAATAACTTATCGGAGTTTTTAATTATTAATGTTTAGTTTTAAATTAAAATTTTGAAATGAAAGAAAGTATAGTTCAAAATAAAAGCTTTAAGTTTTCTTTAAAAATTATTTCTCTGTATAAAAAGTTGCAGGAAGAAAAAGAGTTTATAATTTCAAAACAATTGTTAAGAAGTGGGACTTCGATTGGAGCCAATATTGAAGAGGCTCTAGCTGGTCAAAGTAAACGAGACTTTATTGCTAAAATGTCTATTTCATCAAAAGAAGCAAGAGAAACAAAATATTGGTTACGTTTGTTAAAAGAAAGTGATATAACAAACATTGACGTTACTGAGGTTCTTTCAGATATTCATGAGTTAATCAGATTATTAACAGCAATTGTAAAAACTTCACAACAAAGTTTAACTAAAAATTAAAAACTCAACACTAAAAACTTTTATAATGAGTTTCACCCACATAAACGAGCAAAATCAACCTAAAATGGTAAATGTTTCTGATAAAAAAATCACAAAACGAACTGCTGTTGCAAAAGCAATAATGTTTTTAGGTACCGAAATTATTTCTCATTTTAATAACGAGGAATTAATCACTAAAAAAGGGCCAGTTTTTCAAACTGCAATTATTGCTGGGATTCAAGCTGTAAAAAAAACATCAGATATTATTCCCATGTGTCATCCGTTATTAATTAACGGAGTGGATATCGACATCAATATTATTGATAACGAAAATATTGAAGTGTTTTGTGAAGTTATTATTGAAGGAAAAACAGGCGTTGAAATGGAGGCTTTAACAGGTGCTTCTGCAGTTTGTTTAACTGTATATGATATGTGCAAAGCAATCAGCCAAAAAATGGTGATTAAAGAAGTAAAATTAGTAGAAAAAACTGGTGGAAAATCAGACATTAAAAATGGATAAAATAGCAATAATAGGAGCTGGAAAATTAGGATGCGCTATCGCAGATGGACTTTTAGAAAGTGGACTTAATCCGACTAATTTAAGTTTGTCTAGAAGAAAAATAGTTTCACTTAAAAAATATGCTGACACAGGAGTTTTAGTGACTTCAAATAATTTTGAGGCAATCAAAAACGCTACTATTATTTTAGTCTGTGTAAAACCTCAAAAAACAGTTCAAGTATTAAAAGAATTATCTTCTGAACTCTCAAATCAAACAATCATTTCAACAGTTACAGGAATAAGTTTAGTAGAGTTAAAATCTATTATAAAAAAAGACCTTCCTTTGTTTAGAGCAATGCCAAATACGGCAGCTGCAATTAAACAATCGATGACTTGTATTTCTACAATAGATAGTACTGATATACAAAAAAACACTGTAGAAACTATTTTCAAAAACTTAGGAGAAACTGTTTTTATTGACGACGAATTAATGGCATCAGCTACTGTTTTAGCAGCAAGTGGAATTGCATTTGC
The DNA here is from genome assembly GCA_020631475.1 of Tenacibaculum sp. GTDB lineage: Bacteria > Bacteroidota > Bacteroidia > Flavobacteriales > Flavobacteriaceae > Polaribacter. Next base: position 5,713 of record JAHDHE010000032.1, read on the forward strand.
ATTACGTTATTTAAGAGCAGCAATGCAAGGAGGTATCGAAATTGGTTTTAATTCTGAATTAGCGCAAAAAATAACAGCGCAAACCATTAAAGGCGCTGCCGAATTAATTTTGCAAAACGGAAATCACCCAGAAAGTGAAATTGACAAGGTAACCACTCCTCAAGGAATTACAATTACAGGTTTAAATAAAATGGAACAAGAAGGTTTTAGCTCATCTATTACTCATGGTATTTTAGCTTCTCAAAACAAAATTGAAAATTTATAAATGGCACATCAAAAACACGCAAATATCACAAGAAAACATAATGATAATTATGCTGCTAATGAAGTTGCTATTTTAGGAACTAAATGTGGTGTTATTGAAGATTTAATTCAAAAGGTTTCATCAAAATTATCAAACTATAATTTGGGGTATTTTGATGCTTCTCATGCTAAAGATGTTGATCAAAACAATGTAACGAAATATACATTTCATCATGAAGGTAACTTGCAAATAGATACCACGTCAGTAATAAATAAGTTTGAGCAACGCTTACAGTTTATAAATCATGATTTTGTATTTGTAAACGGAAACCATTATCAAGGAGCAAAACAAATATTGATTTTAGACCCAGAAAAAGAAGCTTCTATTAAAAAGAGATTAAATCAAATAACCAATATTCAGTTCGTCATAAAATTAAATTCTGACGTTGCTTATTTTGATTGTTTGATTGATAAATTTCCACAAATAAAAAACATCACTTCTTATACAATTGATCAGGTTGATAAAATATCATCTCATATAAATCTACTAATTCAAGAACACATTCCATCAGTAAAAGGACTAATTTTAGTTGGTGGAAAAAGTACGCGAATGGGAACTGATAAATCAGAACTTAATTACTACGGAAAGCCTCAAAAAGAACACGCTAAAAAATTACTAGAATCTAATAATTTAGAAACCTTTTATTCTGTTCAATCGGACTCAAACAAAGAATACGAAATTCACGATACTTTTCTAAATCTTGGTCCGTTTGGAGGTATTTGTTCTGCTTTTCAAAAAGATCCAAATGCTACTTGGTTAGTTTTAGCTACTGATGTTCCTTTTGTTAATTCAGAGTTAATTCAGCTATTATTACAAAAAAGAAACCCAAGTAAATTAGCTACAGCGCTAAAAGGAAAAAACAAAGAGTTTCCTGAACCTTTAATTACCATTTACGAACCAAAAGCATACACTAAATTATTACAATATTTAGCCCAAGGATATTCTTGTCCGCGTAAAATGTTAATTAATTCTGATATAGAAATTATTGAAGTTGATGACGCTTTAATTAGAAATATTAACACTCCAGATGAGTTTAAAATTGCGAAAAAAGAAATCAATGAATAAAACATTACATGTGTTTTGCTCTAAAGAAGCACAAGCTATTTTTAACAATTCAATTTTAGACGGAGATAGTTTACTATTTGATGAAAAACTAACAGAAGGCGAACTAGCCGAGGATGTTTTTTCAGATGAATTTTGGTCTAAACGATACGAATATTTCGAAAAAAACTATAAAGTTTCTAAACTAGAGTATTTCGACGCTGTAATTAAACCCATACTACAGCTTAAAGACCTTAGTGGTTATACTGAGGTAACTTTGTGGTTAGATTTCACCAAAGAATCCCAAGTTAATTTAATTGCTTTAGGCACATATTTAGCTCATAATTTCTCAAAAGAAACTCAATATAACTTAGTTTGTTCTGGAAAACACAAAGGAAGAAATGAGTTACAAAAGCTTACCAATTATAATTCTAAAGAATTTGAAATACTTTATTCTTATAAAGTAAAACTTACTCAACCAAATTTAGAATATTTACAAACTTGTTGGAAAGCTTTTATAACTAAAAACTCTAACTTTATGTTCAATCTGTTCCCTAATAAATTTAGGTATTTAGAACAAAGTATAAAAGAATAAAACCTCATCTATTAATAGCTGACATATACGTTAGCCTTTAGAACAAATACATAGATTAATCTTGACATATATGTCAATTATTTCGAAAAAAGAGCTTCTCAAGTATCAAAAATCTGTTAGTAAGCGTGTTAAGAGTCTACGAAAGCAAAGAGAAATGTCTCAATTAGACCTTGCTACTTTATGTGATTTAGAAAAAACAGGTGTCTCACGGATAGAAAACGGTAGGTCAAATATTACTTTGAAGACAGTTCTTTTATTATCGAAAAATTTGGAAGTTGAACTAAAAACTGTGTTTGAATTTACTGTTTGTTAATTCTTAACGTAATAGGTTTTATATTTTATCTAACATCTAATTTTTTTATTTTTCATACCTTTGCTTCTAATTATGAAACAGTTGTTTAATAAAATAGCATCTATTATAATGGCGTTAGTAGTTGTGTTTTCTACAATGTCATTTACTATCAATAGTCATTTCTGTGGTGGTACATTGGTAAGTACAAGCTATTTTAGTAAAGCAAAAACTTGCGGAATGGAAAAGAAGCAAGAGAACAAGAAAAAAAAATGTTCTATTACAAAAAAGAACTGTTGTAAAGACGTAACTCAACTTATCGAGGGGCAAGACAGTTTAAAAAAATCTGGGTTCGATACTTTGTCGTTCGATCAACAACTTTTCATAGCTACATTTTATTATTCTTACTTTAACTTATTTGAAGAATTACACAATAAGGTAATTCCTTTTAAAGACTATGCACCTCCTTTTGTCGTCAAGGATATTCAAGTTCTCGACGAAGTATATTTAATCTGATTTTAACGTATTAGACCAATTATATCCATTGCTATTTCAAAGGATATACTTCAATACAAGGTATTTATATACCATTGTCTAATTATTTAAAATCACTTTTTATGCTAAATAAAAGCATCAAATTTTTAATAGAAAACAAACTTATTCCTGTTTTATTACTCGTATTATTTATAGGTTGGGGGGTTGTAAATGCACCTTTTAATTGGAATTCAGGCTTTTTACCAAACGCACCCGTAGCCGTAGATGCAATTCCAGACATTGGCGAAAATCAACAAATTGTATTTACAAAATGGGACGGACGTTCTCCGCAAAACATAGAAGACCAAATAACCTATCCGTTAACAACTTCGTTATTAGGTATACCAGGTGTAAAAACCATTCGTAGTTCTTCAATGTTTGGGTTTTCGAGCATCTATGTAATTTTTGAAGAAGATGTTGAGTTTTACTGGAGTCGTTCACGTATTCTCGAAAAACTCAACTCGCTACCAAGTGGCTTATTACCAGAGGGTGTTAATCCAACTTTAGGACCCGATGCCACAGGTTTAGGGCAAGTATATTGGTACACATTAGAGGGTAGAGATGCTGACGGTAACGTAACAGGTGGTTGGGATTTACACGAACTACGAAGTATACAAGATTACTATGTAAAATACGCCTTATCATCGGCAGGAGGCGTATCAGAAGTATCATCAATTGGGGGATATGTTCAAGAATATCAAATTGATGTGAATCCTGAATTAATGCGTCAATATAATATTAATTTGCAACAAGTTGTAAAGGCTGTAAAACAAAGTAACCAAGACATCGGAGCACAGACCATTGAAATTAACCAAGTAGAATATTTGGTGCGTGGTTTGGGTTATATCACATCTATAAAAGATATTGAAAATGCGGTGGTTTCATCAGCAAATTACACACCAATAAAAATACAAGACATCGCCAAAGTTTCGCTCGGTGCAAAAACTCGTAGAGGAATTTTAGACAAAGAAGGCGCAGAAGTTGTGGGCGGTGTTGTGGTGGCTCGATATGGTGCAAATCCGTTAGAGGTAATCAATAATGCCAAAGAAAAAATTAAAGAATTAAGCGCAGGATTGCCTTCAAAAGTATTGGCAGACGGAACAATATCACAATTAACCATTGTGCCATTCTATGATCGTTCAGAACTTATACAAGAAACATTAGGTACACTCAACGAAGCCCTTACATTAGAAATATTAATTACCATTTTAGTAATTATAGTGATGGTGTATAATTTACGGGCATCCATATTAATTTCGAGCTTGTTACCTGTAACTGTCTTAATGGTGTTTATTGCAATGAAAGCCTTTGGAATTGATGCTAATATTGTAGCCTTGTCTGGAATTGCAATCGCTATTGGAACCATGGTAGATGTAGGTGTAATTCTATCAGAAAATATTTTAAACCATTTAGAAGAAAACAAAAACAGTCTACCTATAAATGAGGTGGTTTACAACGCTACTGCCGAAGTTTCAGGCGCAATTGTTACCGCAGTAATGACCACTATAATTAGCTTTTTACCAGTATTTACAATGGTTGGCGCAGAAGGTAAATTATTTAGTCCGTTGGCTTTTACCAAAACCTTTGCACTTATTATGGCATTGGTGGTGGCGTTGTTTTTAATTCCGCCATTTGCAACTATCATTTTTAAACGAAGAAGTATTACCAAAAACCTATCGTACATCATCAATGCTGTATTAATTGGTTTGGGTATTATTTCTATTGTTTTCGGAAACTGGTTAGGAATACTCTTAATCGCTTTCGGCAGTACAGGCATTTTAAAACTACAACAAAAAGTTTCCAACAAACAAGTAAACCTTATTAATATAGTTATTGCATCATTAGCTATTGTATTTTTATTGGCTGAATATTGGCGACCTTTAGGTGTAGGCAAGAGCTTATTGTTAAACCTGTTGTTTGTGGCTATAATCTGTTTCGGGTTGTTAGGCGCATTCTCACTATTACGCAAATATTATACTCAAATTTTACAATGGTCATTAGAAAACAAAATGTTCTTTTTGGCAATTCCAACAACAATTACGATTCTCGGGTTTTTAATTTTCAAAAACACAGGCAAAGAGTTTATGCCCTCTTTAAACGAAGGCTCGTTTTTACTAATGCCAACCTCAATGCCACATTCGGGCGTTGAAGAAAATAAACGTGTTTTACAACAGTTAGATATGGGTGTTGCCAATATTCCTGAAATAAAAACGGTAGTTGGTAAAGCAGGACGAACCGAATCAGCTTTAGACCCTGCGCCACTTTCAATGTATGAAAATGTAATTATTTACAAACCCGAATATGCACTTAATAACCACGGAGAACGTCAACGTTATCAAGTAAATAACGACGGATTATTTGTGTTGAAAAACGGCAAAACAGTTGCCAATCCAAATTCGACCTATGCAACTTCTAAACTCATATTTTCAGATGTTTCTACAGATGAATTAATTGAAGATAACGGCGGCGAGTTTTACCGAAATTGGCGACCTAATATAAAATCTACCGATGATATTTGGAACGAAATCGTTAAGGCAACCAAAATACCTGGCGTTACATCTGCACCAAAATTACAACCTATCGAAACCCGACTGGTAATGCTACAAACAGGGATGCGTGCGCCAATGGGTATCAAAGTAAAAGGACAAAATTTAAAAGAAATTGAAGCTTTTGGTGTGCAATTAGAAAGCATTTTAAAAACGGTTACAGGTGTTAAAAAAGAAGCCGTTTTTGCCGATAGAATTGTAGGAAAACCATATCTGTTAATCGACATCGACAGAGAAAAAATAGCACGTTATGGTGTTTCTATTCAAGAGGTACAAGATGTTTTAAAAGTTGCTGTTGGTGGTATACCATTAACCCAGACCGTCGAAGGACGAGAGCGTTACGGCGTGCGTGTTCGCTACCCAAGAGAACTACGTACCACACCAACCGATTTAGAACAAATCTATGTGCCGATAAACAAAGGAAATTCTGTCCCGTTAAGTGAGTTGGCAACCATTCGTTACGAACAAGGTGCACAAGTAATTAAAAGTGAAGACACCTTTTTAATCGGTTACGTGTTGTTTGATAAGCTTAACGATTTTGCCGAAGTAACCGTAGTTGAAAATGCGCAAAAAGCCATTCAGCAAAAAATAGAAAGTGGCGAATTAATTGTACCAAAAGGGATTAATTTTCAATTTACAGGAACGTATGAAAATCAGATACGAGCCGAAAAAACCTTATCCGTAGTTGTGCCATTGGCATTGCTTATCATTTTCATTATTTTATATTTTCAGTTCCGTTCAGCAACCACTTCTTTAATGGTGTTTACGGCAATTATTGTAGCCTTTGCAGGCGGATTTATAATGATGTGGCTTTACGGACAATCGTGGTTTTTAAACTTTAGCGTTTTTGGGCAAAATATTCGAGAGCTGTTCCAAATGCATCCTATTAATTTAAGTGTGGCGGTTTGGGTAGGTTTTATTGCCTTGTTTGGTATTGCCACCGACGACGGCGTAGTAATGGCAACCTATTTAAAACAAACTTTTGCCAAAAACGAACCAACAACAAAAGCCGATATACGAAAATCGGTTGTAGAAGCTGGCGAAAAACGTATCAGACCGTGTTTAATGACAACGGCAACAACCGTATTGGCATTGTTACCTGTACTAACATCTACAGGACGAGGAAGCGATATTATGATACCAATGGCAATTCCTGCCTTTGGCGGTATGATTATCGACGTTACATCCTATTTTTTACTGCCTGTATTATACAGTTTAAGAGAAGAATTTTTATTAAAAAGAAAAACAACAAATGAAAACTAAAAACATTTTATCCATATTATTTATTCTTGTTTTTAGTGGATTTTCTAATGCACAAGAACTGCAATCGTTTATTGATGAAGCCTTGGCAAATAATCCAAAAATTAAACAGTTTGAATTGCAATACAAACGAGTTTCAGAAAAGGTAAACGAAGTAAATACCTTACCCAATACCAACATTGCCGTAAGTTATTTTGTAAGCGAACCAGAAACACGAACAGGCGCACAACGATTTAAAGTATCGGTAAATCAAATGTTGCCTTGGTTTGGTACAATTAGTTCGAGAGAAGATTATGTGAGTTCGTTAGCCGATGCCAAGTTTGAAGATATAACCATTGCTAAACGACAATTAATCGCATCGGTATCAGCTTCGTATTACAACTTGTACGCAATTAAGGCTAAACAGCAAGTTTTAACCGAAAATATCAACTTGCTAAAAACCTACGAAACTATGGCGCTAACGTCGGTTGAAGTAGGTAAAGCGTCTGCCGTAGATGTATTGCGTTTGCAAATGCGACAAAACGATTTAAACCAATCTAAAGCCGTTTTACAACAACAATTTTTAGCCGAACAAACAGCCTTTAATAAGCTACTAAACAGGGATAAAAATACCGTTGTAAATGTGATTTCAGAGTTGGAAATTCCATTGAACGATAACACGATAAATACAGATAATTTACAATTTCATCCTGAATTAATAAAGTATGATAAGTTGTATCAATCAGTTGAAAAATCTGAACTATTAAACCAAAAGGAAAGTAGCCCAATGATAGGTTTTGGGTTAAATTATGTTAACGTTGCGCAACGTCCAGATATGAATTTTAACGATAATGGAAAAGATATTGTAATGCCAATGGTATCGTTTTCTATTCCAATTTTCAATAAAAAATATAAGTCGAAAACCAAACAAAACGAAATTCAGCAAGAAGAATTTAATAGTCAAAAACAAGAGCGTTTTAACAAATTAGAAACTTTGTTAGACAAAGCAATTAACGAGCGAGCATCGGCAAGAATACGCTACAACACACAAAGCGAAAACTTGAAACAAGCCAAAAATGCCGAAACCATTCTTGTTAAAAGTTACGAAACAGGCACAATTGATTTTAACGATGTTCTCGATATTCAAGAATTACAGCTAAAGTTTCAGTTAAACCAAATTAAGGCGGTGCAAAATTATTATATCAAAAGTACCACCATCAATTATTTAATCCAGTAAAAATGAAACATACATATAGAATTGACGGAATGACCTGCGGTAGTTGTAAAGCTAACGTAGAAAAGAGTTTAAGTAGTTTGGATAACGTTACCGATGTAAAGGTAAATCTTGATAATAAAGAAGCTGAAATAACTATGAGTATGCATATTGGTTTATCAGATTTACAAAATGTGTTACAAGAAAAATATACCATTTCTGAAAAACCATCTGCTAAAAAGGTAGCTACAAACGCATTTTCAGACTTTGAAATGGCACAAGAAAAAAGCAAATTCGAGCAATTAAAACCCTTGTTTTTAATCTTATTATACATCGCCGTAGCAGGTATATTGTTACACTACGAAGATTGGAGTTGGCGAGAGTTTATGCTCGATTTTATGGGGTTATTTTACATCGTATTCAGTTTTTTTAAAATGTTAGATTTAAAAGGTTTTCCAGATAGTTTTAGAATGTACGACCCTTTAGCAAAACGAGTGCCTGTATATGCCAAAATTTATCCATTTATAGAAACCATTTTAGGGTTGATGTTTTTAATACGATTTGAAATTAACATAGCACTAATTATAACCATTTTTGTATTGGGAATAACTACCGTAGGTGTAACCAAAACATTACTTGATAAAAAGGCAATTCGTTGTGCGTGTTTAGGTACAGCTTTAAAACTACCAATGACCGAAGCAACTTTTATAGAAAACGCTATTATGTTAGTAATGGCTGTATTAATGTTGATAAATTAATAAGGATGGTAAACAGACATAGAGCATTAAAAATTAGAAAAACACATCGTTATTTAGGATTATTTTTAGGAATTCAGTTTCTACTTTGGACAATAAGTGGCTTATATTTTAGCTGGACGGATATAGATGAAATTCATGGTGACCATTATAAAAATTTAGATTACCAACCTAAGGCATTTAATGATTTAATAAGTCCCTCTAAACTTCAAATTTCTGAGGGTGTAAATAGCATTGAGCTAAGGGATATCAATAGTACTCCATATTATTGGATAAATAAAAAAGAACTGTACAACGCAGTTAACGGTGATAAGAAAGACAATATAACTAAAGAAGAAGCACTTTATATAGCAAAAAAATATATGAAATCTAATTTTGAAGTAGCATTTATAGAGCGTATTACAGAAGTAGGTAAGCATCATGAATATCGTAGAAAATTATTGCCAGCTTATGTGATTACTTATGATACAGATAAAGCTATTAAAGCTTATGTATCAATGAACGATGGGAAATTTCAAACCGTAAGACATCAAAGTTGGCGTTGGTTTGATTTTCTATGGATGACGCATACAATGGATTATGAAGGAAGAGATAATTTTAATACTACTTTATTAAGAATCTTTTCTTTATTAGGATTAATTACTGTGTTAAGTGGATTTTTATTATGGTTTACATCTTCACCTACAATAAGAAAATTAGTAAGAAGAAAATAAATAGAGATGAAAAAATATATAATTTACATTGGAATATTACTTATTGGTTTAGTATTAGGTTGGTTGCTTTTTGCTGATTCATCTAATGAAAAGACATCACATAACCATAAACAAATAAGTGATGTTAAACAAAAATGGACGTGTTCAATGCATCCTCAAATTATGCAACCCGAAGCAGGCGATTGCCCAATTTGTGGCATGGATTTAATTCCTGCAGAAGTAGGTGCAGAAGGTTTGTCTCCTAATCAATTTAAACTTACCAAAAATGCAATGGCATTGGCAAATGTGCAAACTACTGTTATTGGTAGTGCTGCTGCAAATATGGATAATGGAATAAGCTTATCAGGAAAAATTGCCAAAAACGAAAAAGCCAACGCAGTACAAGTAAGTTATTTTACAGGTCGAATAGAACGTTTAAATATCAGTTTTACAGGCGAAAGCGTTAGAAAAGGACAACTTTTAGCTACTATTTATTCTCCCGAATTGGTTAAGGCACAACAAGAACTATTAACCGCATCTACCTTAAAAGAAACGCAACCAGCATTGTATAAAGCGGTGCGTAATAAGTTAAAATTATGGAAGCTGTCAGACAATCAAATCAATCAAATTGAAAGCTCTAAAAAGGTAAAAGAAAATTTTCCTGTCTACGCTACTGTATCAGGAACAGTTTCAGAAAAATTAGTTGAACAAGGCGATTATATAAAGCAAGGGCAACCTTTACTTAAAATTGCCAATTTGAATACGGTTTGGGCAAATTTTGATGTATACGAAAATCAAATCAGTAATTTTAAAGTTGGGCAAGATATTACCATTACTACCAATGCGTATCCTAACGAAGTTTTTAATACTAAAATTTCGTTTATCAATCCTGTTTTAAACCCGCAAACTCGTACTGTAACTGTTCGAGCTATTTTAAACAATCAAAAAGAACTATTTAAACCTGAAATGTTTGTATCAGGAAAAGTAGATGCAAAAGTAAAAGATGCAAAAACGCAGTTATTGATACCTGCATCGGCTATTTTATGGACAGGAAAGCGCTCAATAGTTTATGTAAAACCAGATGCCAATAATCCTATTTTTGAAATGAAAGAAATAGTATTGGGTAACAGATTAGGCGACAATTACGAAGTTAAAAGTGGCTTACAATCGGGCGATGAAGTTGTAACCAACGGTGTATTTACTATTGATGCGTCAGCGCAATTACAAGGTAAAAAGTCGATGATGAACCATAAAAAAGAAATGAGTAAACAGTTTGAAGTGAGCAAAAAGTTCACGTCGCAATTACAAACTGTCTACGATGCGTATATCAAACTAAAAGATAATCTTATCAAATCAGATGCTGAATTATCAAAAAATAACGGATCAATTTTACACAAAGCATTACAAAATATTAATATTAAATTGTTAGCCAATAATGAGGCTCATACACAATGGATGATGCTAAATAAAACTTTGAAATCGAGTAGTAATGCTATTGCTAATTCCGAAGATATTAAAGTACAGCGAAAACAATTTAAGATATTATCAGAACATTTTATTTTGGCTGTACAATCCTTTGGTATAAATGAAATTAGCTATCAGCAATATTGCCCAATGGCAGATAGCGACAAAGGTGCGTATTGGTTAAGTAAAGAAAAACAAGTATTAAACCCGTATTTCGGAGACATGATGCTGAAATGTGGAGAAGTAAAACAAGTAATAAATAACAAGTAAATTTTTAAACAATGAAAAAAGTAATGTTAAGCGTAGCAATTATAGCTACCATCGGATTAGTAAGCTGTAAAAACGAAGCTAAAAAAGAAACTACTAAAACAGAGCAAACTACAACCAACGAAATAGCATCTACCGAAACAACATTTGGTGTACGTGGTAACTGTGGAATGTGTAAAAACACTATTGAAAAAGCGGTTAATGGCATTGACGGCGTGAAATCGGCAGAATGGGACAAGTTAAGAAAAGAGGTAAAAGTTTCTTTTGATGGCTCAAAAACTAATTTGGATGCAATACATAATGCAATCGCTAATGTAGGTTATGATACAGATAAAATAATGGGTGACGAATCTGCTTATGAAAATTTACCTGGTTGTTGTAAATACGACCATGAAATGGAAATGAGTTTAAAAGGAAATGTTAAACCCGATTCTAATTCTAATCACTAACTAATTCTTTGTCCTTAAATAACCTAAAGGTAGATACTATTTTACTAATAAGTTTAGTGAACTTTAAAAATAAAAACCTCAACTATTTTAAATTAAATAGTTGAGGTTTTTACTTGTACTCGAGGCGGGAATCGAACCCGCACTCCCGAA
>JAHDHE010000033.1 GCA_020631475.1 Tenacibaculum sp.
ATAGATTACCAGAGAATATTAAATTACACGCTATAAAATTACAAGAAACTGAAACTAGTTTTGCCGAGTGGTTTGCTAGTGATAATTAATACTATTTTAAATAATTCAATAAAAAACAAATCAATTTTTCACATTGACTGTTTAATTTTTTAAGATTACTTTCCATTAAACTCATTCATAGTATTTGATAAACCAGCAGTTATAAAAGAAGTAACTGCTTTTACTGAGGTTGGAATGCGCTCAATCATTTTGCTTTCTTCTTCTTTACTCCATTGCCCTAAAACATAGTCTACTTGACGACCTCTACCATAATCGGCACCAACACCAAAACGAAAACGAGGATAAGCACCTGTGTTAAATTTTTCTTGAATATCTTTTAATCCGTTGTGTCCACCTGAGCTACCTTTACCTTTAATACGAAGCTTACCAAAATCGATATTTAAATCATCAGTAATCACTAATAAATTTTCTACATTGATGTTTTCTTGTTTCATCCAATATTGTACTGCTTTACCACTTAAATTCATATAAGTGCTAGGTTTTAAAACAATAACTGTTTTCCCTTTAATTCTTAATCTAGCAATATCTCCTAGCTTCTCTGTTTCAAAACTAGCATCATGCTCTTTTACAAAAGCATCAACAATTTTAAAACCTATATTATGACGAGTGTTATGATATTTTTCGCCAATATTACCTAAGCCTACAATTAAAAATTTCTTCATCGGATCTTCTTGTTTACTAGTTGATTTTGTTTTAGATAAGTTAAATAGCCTTTTTAAAAATGAATTAAAAATCATAGCATATGCGTCATCCTAAAATAATAGGTTAACAATTATATTTAAAATTTAAATTAAACCAGAGAAGTTAACTCCATTGGGTTTTTGTTGTGTACAAAGTTAGGTGTTTTCATGTTAAGATTTAAATGTGTTTTTTGTTATTGTATGTATTTCGATTTTAAACATCTATCATTCTATTTAATAGAAAGAGTCTTAGCTTTTCATTTTCTAAATATTTTATTTTTAGGTAGGTATTTCTTTTGATTTTTGAGCTTTTGATGAAAATTGGAATTATTAAAATCTTAGGCACCATATTTCCTAAATAACACCAAAACTATACTATAATACCTTGAATATTGTAGATTTTTTGTTCCTACTTATTATAAGACATAGTTATCTTTTTCTACTTCAACTAATTAAGACTAATTTAAAGACTAAGTTGTAATCGCGTTGACTTCGCTTAACTCTTTTGTTTACTTATTTAATCATAATCAGTCGATTTTGTGTCAACTTATTTCAGGGCGGGACATTTGAATTAAAAAAGGCTTCACATTTTGTGAAGCCTTTTTAGTATAATTAAATGTCGATATCGACTTATAAATCAAACTTAATTCCTTGCGCTAATGGTAGCTCATCAGAATAGTTAACTGTGTTTGTTTGTCTTCTCATGTATACTTTCCAAGCATCAGATCCAGACTCACGTCCTCCACCTGTTTCTTTTTCACCACCAAAAGCACCACCAATTTCAGCTCCAGAAGTCCCAATGTTTACATTTGCAATACCACAATCTGAACCAGCGAATGATAAGAATTTTTCTGCTTCTTTCATTTCAGCTGTCATAATAGATGATGATAAACCTTGCGCAACTCCGTTTTGCATTTCAATAGCATTTTCTACATCTCCAGAATACTTCATTAAGTATAAGATTGGAGCAAATGTTTCGTGTTGAACAATTTCATAATGGTTTTCAGCTTCAATAATAGCTGGTTTTACGTAGCATCCGCTTTCGTAACCTTCTCCTTCTAAAACGCCACCTTCAACTAATACTTTTCCACCTTCAGCTTTTGCTTTTTCAATAGCAGCTAAATACGTATTTACAGCATCTTTATCGATTAATGGACCAACGTGATTGTTTTCGTCTAATGGATTTCCAATTCTAATTTGTCCATAAGCTCCAACAATAGCGTCTCTTACTTTATCGTAAACAGATTCATGTATAATTAAACGACGCGTAGAAGTACAACGTTGTCCTGCTGTTCCAACTGCTCCAAATACAGCTCCAGGAACAACTACTTTTAAATCTGCAGTTGGCGTAATAATAATGGCGTTGTTACCTCCTAATTCTAATAAAGATTTCCCAAAACGTTCAGCAACCGTTGCACCAACAATACGTCCCATTCTTGTAGAACCTGTTGCAGATACTAAAGGAATACGAGTATCAGTTGTAATATACTCACCTACTTTATAATCTCCGTTTACGATACAAGAAATACCTTCTGGTAAATCGTTTGCTTTTAAAACATCAGCAATAATGTTTTGACAAGCTACTGAACATAAAGGTGCTTTTTCTGATCCTTTCCACACACATACATCACCACAAATCCAAGCTAAAGCTGTGTTCCAAGCCCAAACTGCTACAGGGAAGTTAAATGCAGAAATGATACCAACAACACCTATTGGATGCCATTGCTCACGCATTACGTGTCCTGGTCTTTCAGACGGAATTACTTGTCCGTTTAACTGACGAGATAAACCAACAGCAAAATCACAGATATCAATCATTTCTTGAACCTCTCCTAAACCTTCTTGATAAGATTTACCCATTTCGTAAGAAACTAACTTACCTAATGGCTCTTTTAATTCTCTTAATTTATTTCCGAATTGACGAACAATTTCTCCTCTTTGTGGAGCAGGCATTGCTCTAAAAGTTTTAAAAGCTGACGTTGCAGCGTCCATAACTTTATCATAATCTTCTCTAGTAGTTGTTTTTACTTTACCAATTAATTTACCATCTACTGGTGAATATGATTCAATTATTTCTCCACTTGAAAAATTGTTTGACCCTGTTGATGTACCATCATTTATTTCACTTAACCCTAATTGAGCTAAAGCTTTATCTATTCCAAAATCTGCCATTTTGTATTGTAATTTTAGTTGTTTAAATTCGAAAGGTCAAAACTACGAATAATTTCGCATATTAAATAAATTAAACAATTACATATGTTTTGTTTAAAATTAAACATTAAAACCATGAAGCAAACATTATATATCTTGTCTTTACTTTTATTCTTCGGATGTAAAACAGAAAAAAAAGCATCAGAAATAATTAAACAAAATGAATTCGCAATAATTATTCATGGTGGTGCAGGAACTATTTTAAAAAAGAATTTAACTCCAGAAAAAGAAGCTGCTTATAAAGCAAAGCTTGAAGAAGCTATAAGAATAGGACATACAATTCTAAAAAATGGAGGAACAAGTGGAGATGCTGTTGTAAAAACCATTCAAGTAATGGAAGAAAGTCCGTTGTTTAATGCTGGTAAAGGTGCTGTTTTTACAAATGACGAAACTAATGAATTAGATGCTTCTTTTATGGATGGAAAAACTTTAAACGCTGGTGCAGTTGCTGGTGTAAAAGATATTAAAAGTCCTATTGAAGCTGCAAGAACAGTAATGACAGATTCAGAACACGTAATGCTTTCTGGAAAAGGAGCGTCGATTTTTGCAAAAGAAAAAGGACTAGAAATTGTTGATCCAAGCTATTTTTATACTGAAAGACGTTTTAAATCTTTGCAAAGAATAAAAGATAAAGAAAAAACAGAATTAGATCATGATGAAGATAAAAAAGTGGCTTTTTACGATGCAGACATTAAAAATGCAAAATTTGGTACTGTTGGTTGTGTAGCTTTAGATAAAAATGGAAATATTTCTGCAGGAACATCTACAGGAGGAATGACTAATAAACGCTGGGGAAGAATTGGTGATTCGCCAATAATTGGTTCTGGAACTTACGCAAACAATTTAACTTGTGGAGTTTCTTCTACAGGTTGGGGAGAATATTTTATTAGAGCACAAGTAGCTTATGATATTTCTGCACAAATGGAATATCAACATAAATCTTTAAAAGAAGCTACTAAAGATGTTATCCAAAATAAACTTACTAAACTTGGTGGAACAGGTGGTGTTGTTGCTTTGGATAAAAATGGAAATATGTCTTTTGAATTTAACACAGCAGGAATGTACCGAGCAAGTATGAATGATAAAGGAACATTAATTGTAAAGATTTATAAAGATTAAAAAGTATTTTTGTCCGTAATTTATGAAGGACTCCATTTTTAACATACAATCTGAAGCTGATTTTACTAAATCAGCTTTAATGGTTTTTAAGCATCAGTTTAAACACAATAAAGTATATCGCTCTTTTTGTGATTTGCTATACATACACCCTTCCGATGTTAAAACAATTGATCAAATTCCGTTTTTACCAATTCAGTTTTTTAAAACTCATGAAGTACTTTCATCAACAGATAAAATTCAAGAAATATTTTCAAGTTCTGGTACAACAGGGAGTGTTACAAGTAAGCATTTAGTTACCGATTTATTATGGTATGAAACCAGTTACTTAAAAGGTTTTGAGTGTTTTTATGGTGATATTAAAGACTATACTGTTTTAGCTTTGTTACCAAATTATTTAGACAGAAAAGGATCTTCTTTGGTTTATATGGTAGATGACTTAATCAAAAAATCGAAACATACTGAAAGTGGATTTTACCTCAATAATATAGATGAATTAGCCAAAAAATTAATAAAACTAGATAAAAAAGATAAAAAAGTATTGTTAATTGGGGTTTCGTTTGCTTTATTAGATTTAATTGAGCAATACAAATTCAACCTTAAAAACACTATTGTAATGGAAACTGGTGGAATGAAAGGGAGAAGAAAAGAACTTATCAGGAATGAATTACACACTATTCTTTCTGGTGGTTTTAGAGTTGAAAAAATTCATTCAGAATATGGTATGACAGAATTGTTAAGTCAGGGATATTCTAAAGGAAACGGAGTTTTTAAATGCCCTCCTTGGATGCGTGTTCTTACTCGCGATACCGAAGATGCTCTTACTATTTTACCAAAAGAAAAATCGGGCGGAATTAACGTAATAGACTTAGCAAACTACAATTCTTGTTCTTTTATTGCTACCCAAGATTTAGGAAAAGTATATACCGATAATAGTTTTGAAATTATTGGTCGTTTCGATAACTCAGATATTCGTGGCTGTAACTTAATGGTTTTATAAAAAAAACAAACCGATTGGTCTGTTTTTGATTTTTTTCTATATATTTGAAGAATTAATCATTAACATGGCTAAACAAGGAAGAAATAAAATTGTTGCAACTGCTTTTACTTTATTTTTAAATAAAGGATATCAAAAGACGAGTTTAAATGATATTATTACAGCTACAAACTCTTCTAAAGGAGCTATATATCATCATTTTAAAAGCAAACATGCTATATATTTAGCTGCTATAGATGAATACTTTTTTAAATTATATGAAGATTTAATTATTGACGATTCAGCGCTTCCTTTATTAAAAAGAGTAGAAAACAGATATACTTTTTTTGTTGATTTAATTGATTTTGTAGAAAAAGCTAGCGAAGGTGTTTCCTTTCCTATTCGACGTTACTTTTTATTTCAATTAGAAAGTGAAGAAGATCCTATTATTAGAGCTAAAATAATCAAAACATTACATCAATATCGTTTAGAAATAGAGCACATTATTAATAACGCTATAGCTAAAAAAGAAATAAATACTACGCTATCATCTACAATAATTGCCCAACAATTAATGGGTATGATTGAAGGTATTACAATTCATCATTCTACTTTAGAAAAAGATAGTAAATCGTTTTTATTACAAAAATTCGATGAAGTTATATTGCCTTATATCAATTTGATAACTAATAAAAATTAGCATGAAAAATTGGGCAGAAAATATAGCGTGGAATCCTTCAGAAATAGGATATCCTACTTCTGAAAAAGAAATTCAACAATTTGTAATAAAAGCAGTTAATTCTAATAAAAAAATACGAGTTATTGGTTCTGGTCATTCATTTACATCGTTGTGTAGCACAAATCATGTTTTAATAAGTTTAGATAAGTATCAAGGGAAAATTGCTATAAATAAAGAAAAAAATCAAGCTACTGTTAAAGCAGGAACTAAATTATCGCTTCTGGGAGAATTGCTATTTAAAGAAGGACTTGCTATGGAAAATATGGGCGATATCAACGTTCAATCCATAGCAGGTGCTATAAGTACAGGAACACACGGAACAGGTGTTAGTTTAAAATCTATTAGCAATCAAATAATTGCTATGAAATTCATTAATGGGAAAGGGGATATTATTGAATGTTCAGAAACTAAAAACACTGAATTATTTAAAGCTGCACAAGTTTCATTGGGTTGTTTAGGTATTATTACTGAAATAACCCTACAGTGTGTTCCAACTTATAAGCTAAAGCTTCAAAACAAAAAAGAAAATATAGATGATGTTTTAGCAACGTTAAAAGAAAGGAACTCAAATAATAGAAATTTTGAATATTATTGGATTCCTTATACAAAAACAGCATGGACAAAAACATCTAATATTGTAGAAGATTCTGAACCTGACAAAGTCAATTTTTTTAATTATTGGACCGAATATGTTTTAGAAAACTATGTTTTTAAAGTTTTTTGTGAATACGCAAAACTATTTCCGTCACAAAATAAAACAGTCGCTAACATAACTGCTGCTAGTATTAATAATGTTAAAAAGGTTTTTCACAGTCATAAAGTATATGCCACACAACGTTTAGTAAAGTTCCAAGAAATGGAATACAATGTTCCGGCAGAAGCTTTTAAAGATGTTTTTAAGGATGTTAAAAAAATAGTGAACTCTAAAAAGTTCAACATTCATTTTCCTATTGAAAATCGTTGGGTAAAAGGCGATGATGTATACATGAGTCCTGCATATGGTAGAGATTCTGCTTATATCGCTTGCCATGTTTATAACAAAAAAGATAGCAAAGCATATTTTGCTGCCTTAGAAGAAGTATTTAAAGCTTATAACGGAAGACCTCATTGGGGAAAAATGAATACTTTTACTACACAAGATATTATAAATATGTATCCAAAATTCGATGTTTTTATGAAGTTTAGAAAAGAACACGATCCACAAAACATATTTGTAAATCCATATATTAAAACTTTATTTGGTATTTAAAATGGATGCTTATTTTAAAAATTTAAATACAGTACTTAAAAACCATTACAGAGCGATTCCTTGTTTATTGATAGATTTAAATATTTTAGATGAAAATATTCAAAAAGTACTATCAAATTTAAGAGCTAATACAAACCTTAGACTTGTTGTAAAATCATTACCTTCAGTAGAGTTAATCAATTATATTTTACATAAAACTAATACAAATAAGTTGATGGTTTTTCATCAACCTTTTTTAACTGATTTAGCTTCTCGACTAGATACTAAAAAAGATATTTTATTAGGTAAACCCATGCCTATAAAAACATCTGAATATTTTTACAAAAATTTACCTCAACAAAACAATGGTTTTAATCCGTTTACACAAATTCAATGGTTAGTTGATACTCAAAAACGAATTGAAGAATATATAGAGTTAGCAAAAAAGATAAACACAAAAATCCGTTTAAATATTGAAATTGATGTTGGTTTACACCGTGGCGGTTTTTCTTCTTTAGTAACTTTAAAAAAGGGGCTACAGCTTATTGAAAGAAACAAAGAGTTTGTAGAATTTTCAGGTTTTATGGGATATGATCCGCATGTGGTAAAGCTTCCTAAAATAATTCGTTCCGAGAAAAAAGCATTTAAACTAGCTAACCTATTTTATAAAGATTGTAAAGAAGTAGTAAAAAATGAATTTCCTACTTTATGGAATGAAAACTTAACTTTTAACGGAGCAGGAAGTCCTACATTAAATTTACATAAAACAACAAAAACTCCAATTAACGATGTTTCAATCGGGTCTTGTTTTGTAAAACCTACAACCTTTGATATTCCTTCTTTAAAAGAATATAAACCTGCTACTTTTATTGCTACACCTGTTTTAAAAAAGTTTAATAACACTACTATTCCTGGATTAGAAAAATTAAAATTTCTTTTTAAAAAGCAATCCGTTTTTATTTATGGAGGCTTTTGGAAAGCAAATTATTACTATCCTAAAAACATAAAAGAAAATAAACTGTTTGGTAATTCAACCAATCAAACATTATTAAACATTTCAAGTAATATCGAAATAGATGATTTTGTTTTTTTAAGACCACATCAAAGCGAATTTGTTTTTTTACAATTCGGTGAAATTCTTCCCATCAGAAAAAGCAAAATTCAACAACCTTGGTATTTATTAAAAAACAAATAATTGTAATTATATTTGATTTTCATCGACTATCTTTAAAATTAAAAAAGATGAAACAACTATTTACCCTTCTATTATTATCAGTTTCAACTGTTTTAATAGCTCAAAAAATAGATTATAATACAAAAAAAGGATATGTTGCCGAAGGTTTTGATGTCGTATCTTATTTTGTTGATGGCAAGCCTTTAAAAGGAATTAAAAAATTCCAAACTAAATACGACGGAGCTAAATTCAAATTTTCTTCAGAAAAAAACTTGAATCTTTTTAAAGAAAATCCTGTAAAATATATACCTCAATACGGCGGTTATTGTGCATACGCTATTGCTGAAAGGAACAAAAAAATGTATATAGACCCTGAAGTATATGAAATACGTGATGATAAATTATACCTTTTTTATAACCCATGGATTGGGAGTGTAATTGGTAATTGGCAAGAAGGTGATGTTAAAAAAAGACAAGTGAAAGGGGATAATAATTGGAAAAAATTAAAACATAAATAATACAGAAATGAAAAAAATATGGATTCTATTACTGCTAGTTTCAACAACTACTTTTGCTCAAAAATACAATATAAAAAAAGGAGTAATTGCTAGCGGTTATGATGTTGTTAATTATTTTAATAATAAAGCAACAAAAGGGAATAAAGATTTTTCGGTAAAACACGATAATGTTATTTTTTACTTTTCAACCAAAAAAAATAAAAATATTTTTAAAAAGAATCCCGAAAAATATGTTCCTCAATATGGTGGGTTTTGTGCTTATGCAATTGGTAAAACAGGAAAAAAAGTAAGCATTAACCCAAAAACATTCGAAATTAGAGATGGTAAGTTATATTTATTTTACAATTCTTGGGGTACAAATACTCTAGAACTTTGGCAAAATGAAGGTGTCAAAAAATTAAAAGAACAAGCAGATAAAAACTGGATAGAAATAAATCTATAATTAACATATTTGTTGTTGGATAACTTCAAAGAGCTGATCTATTCAGCTCTTTTTTATGTAATAACTCCTTGTTTTATTCTTATTTTTGTTGAATAAAAAAAGCTACTTATGAACAATTTTTCATTTTTCAACCGAAAAAACATTCAAAAAGAATTACAAACTACCGAATTTGATATTTTAATTATTGGAGGAGGAATTACGGGTGCTGGTATTGCTTTAGATGCCGCATCAAGAGGAATGAAAGTTGCCTTGGTTGAAAAAAACGATTTTGCTTCAGGTACTTCTAGTAAATCTACCAAACTAATACACGGTGGTTTACGATACTTAAAACAATTTGATTTTTGGTTAGTAAAAGAAGTTGGTACCGAGCGCGCCATAGTTCATAAAATAGCACCGCATTTAGTAATTCCAGAAAAAATGATTTTGCCATTAATTGATGGCGGAACATATGGCTCGTGGTTAACTTCAATCGGATTAAAAGTATACGATGTTTTAGCCTCTGTAGAAGGTGATGATAAACGTAAAATGTTAGATATTGATGAAGCGTTAGAAAAAGAACCTTTACTACCAAAAAGTATTTTAAAAGGTGCTGGTTACTATGCTGAATATCGTACCGATGATGCTCGTTTAACTATCGAAGTTTTAAAAACTGCAAGTCAATACGAAGCACAAATACTTAATTACACAAAAGCAGATGCGTTTATTTATGAAGATAAACGTGTTGTAGGTGCAAAAGTTACCGATGTGTTTTCTAACGAAAGTTATGATATTAAAGCAAAATATGTAGTAAATGCAGCAGGACCATGGGTAGATGAATTGCGCCAGATAAACAATTCTAAAATTGGTAAGCGTTTACACTTAACAAAAGGTGTTCACTTGGTGGTTCCTCACGAAAAATTACCTGTAAAACAATCGGTATATTTCGATGTTCCGGATGGACGTATGATGTTTGCTATTCCTCGTGGAAAAGTAACTTATTTTGGTACTACAGATACTAATTTTCAGCAAGATAAAAACAAAGTAGGAACCAGTATTGTCGATGCATCTTACTTGGTAGAGGCTGTAAATAATATGTTTCCTGTTGTTAATTTAAGTATAGATGATGTACAATCATCATGGGCAGGTTTACGACCTTTAATTCATGAAGAAGGAAAATCTGCCTCAGAACTTTCTCGTAAGGATGAAATTTTTGTTTCCGACACTAAATTAATCTCTATTGCTGGAGGTAAATTAACAGGATATCGCAAAATGGCAGAACGTATTGTAGATTTAGTTGCTAAAAAAATGCTTCGTCGATTCGAGGTAGAATTCGATCCTATTCAAACCGAAGATATCATCTTAGCTGGTGGTCCTTTTCAAAATTATAAATCAGTAAATATTTATATTAATCAAATTTATAAAAACTTAAAAAACTACGGATTTACCAAAACGGATGCTGCTTATTTAGTGCATAATTATGGTAAACAAACTGATATTGTTTTAGATAAATTTGATGAACTTAAAGAAGAAGATAATGAACTCCGTTTATTAAAAGCAGAAGTTTGGTTTACCATTCAACACGAAATGACTTGTACTCCAACCGACTTTTTTATGCGTAGAACAGGACGTTTATTTTTTGATAAACCTAGTGTAGACACTTATAAAAAAGCTATTTTAAAAGAATTTATAACTTATTTTAATTGGTCTAAAGAAGAAGTTGAATGTCATCGACAAGAATTAGAAGCTAAAATTAACTTAACTCTAAATTTTAACTAATCCCTTACATATTTTAATTGTTTGAAAGCAAAAGAATTATATCTTTGGCGCGCTTAAAAATCTTCTACAAGATTTAAGTATAATTAATAATTGATATAAAATGAGACAACACTTATTTGTTTTTTTACTTGTAATTACCAGTTTTGTGGCTAAAAGCCAAACAAGTAATATTTTATCAGAATCTGATTATCAAAATATTAAAATTAATAATGTTAGTATAACTGATATTAAAAAAGCTAAAGGAAAAAAAGCTTCCGTTGAAAAACTATTAGGAACTGCTACTTCTTTTACTAAAGATGAAAATGAAATTTATCATTATTTTAAATTCAATGGTTTATCTGTTGATTTTGTTATGAGAGGTAAAAGTAAACCGTATGTAGAGTCTTTTGAAATAAATAACAATCAAGCATCACTTTCTATAAAAGGTACAGCAGTAACTGTAGGTGATAATATTAGTAAACTTGGTGAAGTGGTTTTTATGGTTGCTAGAAATGGTGCAAAGAGTATTTTATATACCGATTGTGAAGACTGTGATAGTTTTGTAAATATTGAATTTGATCAAGCTACTAATGTAATAACTAAGATTAGTTATATGGATATGTCTTAAAGGTATAGTACCTATAAACAAAAAAGCAGCTTACAAATATAAGCTGCTTTCTTGTTTACTCTAATTTATCATGCTCTTCTAAATCTTTAGTCAAATCTAATTTTCGTAATGTAGGATTTATAATTCCTGTAGTTACAACTGTTAACAAAGTCATTGTTCCTCCAAAAACAACAGCAGTAACAGTTCCCATCAATTTTGCAGTTACACCACTCTCAAAAGCTCCTAATTCGTTTGAAGACCCAACAAACATAGAGTTTACAGAAGCTACTCTACCACGCATATGGTCAGGGGTTTTTAATTGTAAAATTGTTTGACGTATCACCATTGAAACTCCATCGGTAACTCCACTAAAAAATAAAGCTATAATCGATATCCAAAATACAGATGATAATCCGAATACGATGATACAAACACCAAAGCCGAAAATAGCTGCTAAAAGCTTCATTCCTGCATTCTTACTAATTGGTATATAAGCTGTAATTAACATGGTTAAAAAAGCTCCTATGGCTGGTGCAGCACGTAAAGCTCCAAAGCCTTCAGGACCTACTTTTAATATATCTTGAGCATAAACAGGTAATAAAGCAATTGCTCCACCAAAAAGTACCGAAATCATATCTAAAGTTATAGCTCCTAAAATTGATTTGGTTTTAAAAACAAAACGGACACCTTCTTTTAAACTCTGCATTACAGGTTCACCTATTTTCGGATTTAAAATAGGTTTCTTTTTAATAAAAAACACCATTAAAAATGAAAACACTACCAGTCCAAAAACGATACACAACGACCAATGAACCCCCATCCATGAAATGGTAAATCCTGCGAAAGCAGGTCCTAAAACTGATGCTATCTGCCATGTAGAACTACTCCATGTTGCTGCATTAGGATATAGTTTTTTTGGAACGATTAATGCGATTAATGAAAATATGGTTGGTCCAAAAAACGAACGTAAAAATCCACCGAAAAAAACTAAGGCATAAATTGCATATAAAACGGTATTGGTTTCCCTGTCTTTAATAAAACTTGGTAAGGTTAAAAAGAATAATCCTAAACTTATTAATGAAAAAGCTCCTATACAAAGTGCTAGTAAATTTCGTTTTTCTTTCTGATCTACAATATGACCGGCAAATAATGCCATAGATACTGCCGGAATTACTTCCATCAATCCTATAATTCCTAACGATAATGGATTTTTAGTAATGCTATAAACCTGCCATTCAATAATAATAAATTGCATAGACCATGCAAAAACTAATAAGAAACGAACTAACAAGAAAATATTGAACTCCTTAATTCGCAACGATGCATACGGATCTTTTTTTTCCATTAATTAGTTTAATTTTAAATCCATTAAAATCGCAAAAGTTTCGTTTACATCTTCTTCTTTAACCACAATTGTCATTTCGTGAGTTGTAGATATTACTTCTTGTACCGCAATATTTGCCCAAGCAAATTGCTTTAAAATAAAGTAATAAACTCCAGATTGTTCTAAATTATCTTTTGGTAGCTTTATTGTTATTGATGCTAGATTATTAACGTTATTAATAACTGTTTCTTTCTGAAAAATTTCTTCAACAAAAGGTTGTAAATTTTTACTGGTAACAATATTGGTTTCAAATATTCCTTGAGATACCGTTAAAAAGTAATCATTACTATCGGCAGATTTACTTAAAATTTTAGCAATTTCTTTTAATAAAGAAGGAGTGTTTTTAAATGTATAGTCACATAAATCAGAACGAACAATTACATCTCCTAAATCAAGCGCTAACTTTTTTATATTTCTTCGTACTCTTAATTCATTTGCAGGCGAAAGTCTATTAATTGCCATCATTACTGCGCCTACTTTTACTTCCTTTTTTAAAAGTTTAGAAACATCAGGTAATATTACTCTTGCAAGTGATGATACATTAATTAGTTTTTCGTTTAAAGCTTCTTCAATAAATGGAGTTTTACGAATCGTAATTTCTACAGCTTCTTGAATAGTTTTCATTGTTGTTTAATTTTAAACGAAAAGTAATAAAAATAAACTTAACTATAAAAATTAATATACTGTTTGAAGATATTTAGTAAAAAGGTTTGTCAATCAGAAATTTAAATTAAATTTGTTGGCATTGGTTATTAGATGCAAAACCTACACAACTCTATTTTAGAAGCGATTGATGAGAGACTTCTTTTTATTAAGAAGGATTATTTGTACAAATGCAAACAACTAATCTAATCTATTTGTTAACTTTAAAAACTCATCTTTCGCTTCTTTTTTGTCGTATAACACGTTATACACAGCATCGATAATAGGAGTTTTTGCACCATTTTTTTGATTGATTTCGTAAGCACTTTTTGTAGCGTAATAACCTTCGGCAACCATACTCATTTCAAACATAGCAGATTTTACAGTATATCCTTTTCCAATCATGTTTCCGAACATTCTATTTCTACTAAAAACAGAATATCCTGTAACCAATAAATCACCTAAATAAGCAGAGTTATTAATGTTACGTTTCATTTTATGCACCTTTTTAATAAAACGTTTCATCTCACGAATTGCATTACTCATCAATACAGACTGAAAATTATCTCCATATCCTAAACCATGAGCAATTCCTGCAGCTATAGCATAAATATTTTTTAACATAGCTGCATATTCGGTACCTATAATATCATCAGATATTTTAGTTTTAATATATCTACCAGCTATGTATTTACTCAAATTTTCAGCTTTTTTCTCATCTTGACAAGCCAATGTTAAATATGATAAACGTTCCATTGCTACTTCTTCTGCATGACATGGACCTGTGATTACTCCAATATTTTCAAAAGGAACATTATGAATATCATGAAAATGTTCTCCAACAATTAATCCTGTTTCTGGTACGATTCCTTTTATGGCAGAAAATATAGTTTTATTCTCTAGAGATACATTCAATTTTTCTAATTCAGTTTTTAAGAAAGCTGATGGAATTGCAAAAATTAAAATATCATAATTATCTACGACATAATTCATATCATTAGATAAATCTAACTGCTCTGGATGTAGCTCTGCAGAACTTAAATAATTAGGGTTGTGTTTATTACGTTTTATATGTTCTAATGCATATACACTACGCATATACCAACCTATATTTTCTAGGTTTTCAGATAACATTTTAACAATAGCTGTAGCCCAACTTCCTCCACCTAATACTGCAATTTTAGCTTGTTTACTCATTTTGTTTGGTTTTCTAGTACGAATTTAAGAAATCTAATAACGAATGCCTAAAGCAACCCTTAATTATTATATTTGTAACGATATTTTTCTTTAATATCATCTCGAGCGCAGTCGAGAGGTAATTAAACAAGGTCTCGACTGCGCTCGACCATACAATCTTCTTTTGAGCTCATTAAAACGTTTTTTAAAAGACACTGTTATTTACGGAATAGCTGCTGTTTTACCAAGAGCAATTAACATTTTATTGGTTCGTTTACATACTGATACTTTAAGCGCTGATAAATTTGCTGTAAACACAATGTATTATGTGTATGCTGCTTATTTTAATGCTTTGTTAACCTACGGAATGGAAACTGCTTTTTTTAGATTTTTCTCCAAAGAAAAAGACAAAGGGAAAATTGTATCTACTTCATTTATAAGTTTATTAATTACAACGTTAGTTTTTATTGGAATTACTTTTATTTTTAGTAATGAAATAGCATTGTTTTTTGGTTTTAAAAATCCGTTATTTTTTCAAATTCTGATTTTAACATTAACGCTAGATACCTTAGTTGTTATTCCTTTCGCATATTTAAGAGTTACCAATAAACCTATAAATTTTACGGTTTATAAAATAATAAACATCATTATTTTTGCTACACTGAATGTTTTCTTTTTATGGTTTGTTCCGTATGCTATTAAAAACGGAGTTTCTTTACCAGATGGTTTAGTTAATTATGTGAAAAATCAGCCTCAGGTTATTCATATTTTTGTAGCAGGATTAGTAGCTAGTGCTATAACTTTTATTTTATTATTACCAACGCTTTTTAAGTTTAAAATCACTTTTGATATTCAATTATTAAAAAAGATGTTGCAATATAGCTTACCAATAATGATAGGTAGTTTAGCTTTTGTAACTAATGAAAATTTAGATAAGTTATTATTAGGTGATATGGTTGGCGAACAACAAATGGGGATATATGCAGCCTGTTATAAATTGGGTGTTTTTATGACGCTTTACATCATGGCTTTTCGTTTAGGAGCTGAACCTTTTTTCTTTAATCAAGCTGATAAAAAAAATGCCAAACAAACTTACAGTACCATATTAACTTGGTTTACTTTATTTGGAGCATTATTTATGTTAATAATCGTTGGATTTATCGATATTTTTGCTTCCTTTTTATTAAAAAGTGATGAATATTTTGAAGCTTTAGAAATTGTGCCAATTATCTTGTTAGCAAATTTATTTTTAGGAATTTATAACAACTTATCCGTTTGGTATAAGTTAACAGACAAAACAAAATTCGGAATGTATTTCTCGATATTCGGAGCAATAATTACCATTGGATTCAATTTAATTATGATTCCTAAAATAGGATTTATAGCATCTGCTTTAGCAACATTAATAGCTTACGGAGTTATGATGTTGATATCTTATTTTGTTGGGAAAAAACATTATCCTGTTCCTTATGAACTTAAAAAAGTAAGTAGTTATCTTATTTTAACTACGCTTTTATCTGGGGTATCATTTCTTTATTTTAGAGAAAATTATATAATTTCTGTAGGATTCATTTTCTTATTTTTAGGATGGATTTATTACAACGAAAAAACAATGATTAAACAACTTTTGAAACGATAATTTTATGAACGTACAAATCATCAACAAATCAAAACATCAAACACCTGCTTATGAAACAGAAGGTTCTGCAGGAATGGATTTACGTGCAAATATTGATGCTGCAATTACTTTAAAACCTTTAGAGCGTGCTATTATAAAAACAGGTTTATTCATCGCACTACCTGTGGGGTTTGAAGCACAAGTACGTCCGCGAAGCGGACTCGCTGCAAAAAAAGGTATCACCGTATTAAATACTCCTGGTACTGTTGATGCAGATTATCGTGGAGAAATAGGTGTAATTTTAGTGAATTTATCAAATGAAGATTTTATAGTAAATGATGGCGAACGTATTGCTCAATTAGTTATTGCAAAACACGAACGTGTAAATTGGCAAGAAGTAGAAGTTTTAAACGAAACTGAACGTGGTGCTGGTGGATTTGGTAGTACTGGAGTTTAATTTTTACTTTTATGTATCGTTAATTTATATTTAGAAAATAATTTTTACAGTAAAATTCTCTGGGGCAAGCCCTTGGAGTATTTTAGAGAAACACGTTTTCAAACTTTAAACATTTACTAACGAGGCAAGCCTCGGGATATTTACCCTGTATAGAATAAAAAAGCTGTTGAAATATTTCAACAGCTTTGTAATAGTTAGAACTTTTAATTTA
>JAHDHE010000034.1 GCA_020631475.1 Tenacibaculum sp.
TAAGGATTCACACCTAAGTTTTTTGCTACCGATGCTTTCGATTTATCTTTTAACCCGTGATACATTAATAATTGTGTAAAAAAACTATTCAAAAGCGAAATAGTCATTACTAAAGGATTGTTCTTTGGATTTTGCGCAAAATAATTAATAATTCTATTTGCCTTTACAACATCTCGTTGCCCAACAGCTTTCCGTAATTCGAAATTATTAAAGTCTTTAGAAATACCTATGTTCTCTTCAATATGCTTATCGTTTATAATAGTATCAGCAGATAAAACAGAAATTAATTTATCAAGTTCATTTGATATTTTACTTAAATCTGTCCCTAAAAACTCAACCAACATCTGAGCAGCTTTTGGCTCTATTTGATATTTCTTACCTCCTAAAACACGACGAATCCAATCTGCAACTTGATTATCGTACATCTTTTTACTCTCGTAAATCAGTCCGTTTTTAGCAATGGTTTTGTACGATTTTTTACGCTTATCTAGCTTCTTATATTTATAATTAAAAACCAGTACAGTAGTAGGTTGTGGGTTTTCTGCATAAGCAGCTATTTTATCAATCGTACGACTTAAATCTTGAGCTTCTTTTACAATAATTACTTGTCGTTCAGCCATCATTGGATAACGCTTTGCTGACGAAACAATTTCTTCGATAGAAACATCACGACCATACATTACCACTTGGTTAAAACCTTTTTCAGCCTCATCTAACACATTTTTCTCAATATAATCAGAAACCTTATCGATATAATACGGTTCTTCTCCCATTAAAAAATAAATAGGTTTAATATTACCGTCTTTAATATCTGATATAATAGATTTTATCTCGTTCATCTTTTTATACACGTCATTACGAGGAAGAATAACGAAGTAATCTTTAATTTAAGAGATTGCTTCACTTTGTTCGCAATGACAGTCTATTTTAATATATTTGATCAATGCAAAAACTTAACCTACCTACATATTCATTCAAGCTCAAAAGTAACGAAAATAAGACGCTTATTTTTGATAATTTGAGAAAAAAAGATGTGGTATTAACTCCTGAGGAATGGGTACGTCAACATTTTGTACAGTTTTTAATTGAAGAAAAGAACTATCCTATTTCTTTAATTGCTATCGAAAAACAATTGACGATTAACAATTTAAAAAAACGTACCGATATTGTTATTTTTTCTTCGGATGGACACCCAAATATTATTGTAGAATGTAAAGCGCCGAAGATTAAAATTACCCAAGCTACTTTCGATCAAATAGCTCGTTACAATTTAAAGTTAAATGCAAAATATTTAATTGTAACTAACGGATTACAACACTTTTTTTGCATGTTAGATAAAGAAAAAGAAACCTATATTTTTTTACAAGATATTCCTTCTTACAAATCAGAATAAAAACATAAGTTTGCCTTTGTGAAAACAGCAATCATAATATTAAATTGGAATGGTAAAAAATTGTTAGAACAGTTTTTACCATCGATCGTAAATTTTAGTTCACAAGAAGCCGAAGTTTATGTGGCTGATAATGCTTCTACCGATGATTCTATTGAATTTATCAAACAGAACTACCCAACTGTAAAGATTGTTCAAAACACTACAAACGGAGGTTATGCTAAAGGATATAATGATGCTTTACAGCATATTGACGCTGATGTTTATTGCTTAGTAAATTCTGATATTGAAGTTACCCAAAATTGGTTAACACCTATTTTAAAAACTTTTAAAAAAGAAAAAAACACTGCTATTATTCAACCTAAAATTTTAGATTTTAAAGATAAAACGAAATTTGAATATGCTGGTGCAGCTGGTGGATATATTGATGCTTTCGGATACCCTTATTGCAGAGGTCGTTTATTTGACGCTTTAGAAGTTGACAATGGTCAGTTTAATGACATTACTAATATTTTTTGGGCTTCCGGAGCTTGTTTTTTTATACGCTCTACTGTTTTTCACAATTTGAAAGGTTTTGATGAAGACTACTTTGCACATCAAGAAGAAATTGATTTATGCTGGCGTGCTCAAAACAATGGTTTGGATATAAAATATGTAGGTAAGTCAACAGTATATCATGTTGGTGGTGCTACATTAGAAACTTTGAATCCTAAAAAAACATATTTAAATTTTAGAAATAGTTTACTTACGCTACTCAAAAACCTACCTGCTTCTAAAATATTTTTTGTTATTTTTTCTCGATTAATTTTAGACGGAATTGCTGGAATTAAATTTTTATCCGAATTAAAACCGCTACATACCTGGGCTATTTTAAAAGCGCATTTTAGTTTTTACAAAAACTTTTTCAAGTTTTTAAAGAAGCGCAAGGAATTGAATAAAAAGAAGAGCTACTTTTTACACACTTCAGTTATTTGGCAATATTTTGCATTAGGAAGAAAAAAGTTTGAGGAATTGAAGTAAATTATTTTAGTTTAATTCTTTTTTTATTTTCAAACCTAAATTGATGTAAGTCTTTTAGTTCTTTTTCAATATCATTTTTCCATTTTTTAAGTTGCTCTTTATTTCTCCCTCCTTCTGTCTCTTTTACTAGCTTCAGTCTTCTTTGAGTAAAGTCTGAAATGATTTGATTACTAATTTCCGAAACAATACTAAAGCCTTTTGCTATTTTATTTTTACTTATAAATAGTTTTTTTCTGAATTTTCTAGCTTCAGTTTCAGCTAAATCGAATTGTAATTGTTGAAAATCAATATACAAGTCTCTATCCTTTGAAACTTTAACAGTATCTATCCAAGAAGCATTTCCAGCAAAAATATTTAAAACTTTTTTATTTAAATTTCTCTTTAAAAAATCAAAACTTCTAACTGAGTGAGATATTATAAACTGACTATAAACAACTTCGTTATAATTATCACTATTATTAACTTTAAAATCTTTTATAGTTAATTTATTATCAGCACTCCAAAGTTTTTGCCCTTCAACTAATTTTTGTGCTTCAACATTTATAAATGACATAAATGTTAATACAATGATTAATAATTTCTTCTTTTTCATTTTTTTTATAAAATATCTAAACTTCCTTTTCCTTCACGGATAACTTCTGGCTCACCATTTGTTAAATCGATTACTGTAGATGCATGGTTGTCTCCAAAACCGCCATCAACAACAACATCAACTATATTTTGCCATTTTTCAAAAATTAATTCAGGATCAGTAGTATATTCAACCACCTCATCTTCATCATGAATAGATGTAGAAACTATTGGATTACCTAAAGCTTCAACAATAGCTCTTGCAATATTATTATCTGGTACACGAATACCTACTGTTTTACGCTTTTTAAACATTTTTGGTAGTGAATTACTTCCTGGTAAAATAAATGTATAAGGTCCTGGCAAAGCTCTTTTTAGTATTTTATAGGTAGTGGTATCTATTTGCTTTACATAATCAGATAAGTGGCTTAAATTATTACAAACAAAGGAAAAGTTAGATTTCTCTAACTTCACTCCTTTTATTTTAGCAACTTTTTCTAAAGCTTTGGTATTTGTTATATCGCAACCCAATCCGTATACAGTATCTGTAGGATAAATTACTAAACCTCCGTTTTGTAAAACTTTTACAATTTTTGCAATCTCTTTTTCACTCGGATTATCGTTGTATAACTTTATAAACTGTGCCATATGTTAGTAGTTATCAAAATCGAAATCATCTAAACTTTCAAAATCATCATTAAACTCATCATCTCCCCCTAAAATATCATCGGCTATAAACTCTTTTTCTGGAGCTTCTGCTGGAATTTCACCTACTGATAAAACTGTTTTTGCATCAGTAATTGTTTCATCAATCAATTCTACAAGTTCAACATAGAATGTCCACATTTGCAAGAAATCATACACATAAATCAATTTATCATTTGCAAAAGGTAAAGTTTCATTAATAACACAGGTGGCCATCGAAATTTCTTCTCCGGCTTCTGCCATATTAAACAACGGAATTTCCTCTCCTTGGTTCCATTCTTCATCCGTACGATAAAAAGAAGCCATTTCTTGTCCGTCAAAACCAAAAGATTTTGCGATTTCGAAATGCAAATATTCTAATGATTTTGCCTCATCAACCAATAAGGTTCTAATCACATCTTCTTTCGTATCTAATATTACTCGTACTTTATACATTCTATCATTTTTAGTCGCCACAAAAATACGTATTTTTGAATGATAATTTAAGTAAAATGAACAAGCAACAATCTATCGATATTCTTAACGGTTTAAGCAAAAATACTTTAATGGAAACTTTAAATATTGAGTTTACCGATGTTGGCACTGATTTTATAACAGCTAAAATGCCTGTGAACTCAAAAGTGCATCAACCTTACGGTATTTTACACGGTGGTGCTACCGCTGCTTTAGCGGAAACTGTAGGTAGTAGTGCTTCAGCTTTTTTTACAAAAGATTCTACAAAAGTTGTGAAAGGAATTGAGCTAAGCATTAATCATTTAAAAAGCAAAAAAGATGGTGAAGTTTATGCTACAGCTAAAGCAATACACCAAGGACGAACCACGCATTTGTGGGAGGTTAAAATTGTTGATGAAGAAGACAACTTAATTTCTCTTTGTAAGATTACCAATATTATTTTAGATAAAAAGTAATATGAAAGTATATAGAAAAATATTGAAGTTTACTACAATACTATTTCTTTTAACTTTAATTATTGTTTACTATTTGTTTTCAAGTTTTACTTCACCTAAATCTGATGAAGTTATTATTGAAAAATTTAACAAAACTGTTAAACCAATTATTACTCAAGAAAATTTTAAAGGTTTTAAATATCGAAAATTAACCATTAAAAGAGATACCATTTTACCTACTTTAATTTTTGTTCATGGAACGATAGGTTCTTCTATAGATTTTGCGGAATACATGAAAGATAGCTTACTTTTAAGTAAAGTAAATATGATTTCGTACGACCGAATTGGTTATAATTTTAAAGATAAAAACCCAGTACAAGAAAGCATTGCTTTTGAACGTGATATGTTAAGTGATATCATCAAAGATTTAAATCCTAACAAAACTATTATACTCGGTTATTCTTACGGTGGACCAATTGCATTAGCTACCAAACAAAAAGTAAATAAAATTATTTTATTAGCTCCTGCTGTTTATAGTAAGGTGGAACCAATGCCTTGGGCAATTAACTTATACAAATCTAGTTTAACCAGATGGTTAATTCCTGATGTTTGGAAAGAAGCTTCTAAAGAAAAAATATCGCATCGAAAGGATTTACAACGCTTTGAAAACAATTGGAAAAACACTCCAAACAAAATTATAAGTATTCATGGAACAAACGATTGGATTGTTCCTTACGAAAACTCTATTCATCTACAAAATCAGCTTCCTAAAAATCAATTTGAATTGATTAGCATAAAAGATGCGGGACATGGTTTGGTATGGAGTAATTTTAAAGAAATAAAACAAGAACTATTAAAACAATTAGATTGAATATATTCTCAGAAATAGAAAAAGCTTTAGAAAACGATCTTCCTTTTGTTGTGTATAATAAACCAAATACTACAACTATTAAAGGGTTGTTTCAAAAAAATAAGGAATTATATACTTCAAAAGATTATAATGAAAGTGGATTTATATTTGCTCCATTTGATGATGCAAATCCTTCTGTTTTAATTCCAGAAAATCAATCTCTTTTTATTCAAGAAAAAATTGATCTAGATAACAACTTGATAACAAGTAACAATTTTGATATTGATTATTCCTCAAAACAAAACCATATTGAATTAGTTCAAAAAGGTATTGATGCTATTAAAAACAATTTGTTTAAAAAAGTAGTTTTATCAAGAAGAGAAAAAGTTGAAGTATCTAATTTAAATATTGTTGAAACTTTTAAAAAGTTATTATTAAATTATCCAACAGCTTTTGTGTATTTATGGTTTCATCCGAAAGTTGGAATGTGGCTAGGAGCTACACCTGAAACTTTAGTGAAGATTAAGGATGACGAATTCTCAACAATGTCTTTAGCCGGAACTCAAGTTTTTAAAAACGCTACAAAAGTTACATGGCAACCTAAAGAAATTGAAGAACAGCAATTTGTTACTGATTATATAACCGAGAAACTTTCTAACATCTGTAATACAGTAAATATATCAGAAACAGAAACTATAAAAGCGGGTAACCTATTACATTTACGAACAATTATCAGCGGTCAAAAAAAAGTTAATAACGCTACTTTAATAAAAACACTTCATCCTACCCCTGCCGTTTGCGGATTACCTTTAGAGCCATCAAAAGACTTTATTCTTAAACATGAGAATTACAATCGTGAATTCTACACTGGTTTTTTAGGTGAACTTAATTTGCAAAATGAAAGTAAAAATACTTCAGAACTTTTTGTAAATCTTCGTTGTATGAAAATCAACAATAACTCTGCTACTATTTTTATTGGTGGCGGAATTACCAAAGACAGTAATCCTAAGAAAGAATGGGAAGAAACTGTTGCTAAATCTAACACTATGAAAAACATTTTGTAAGCAAAAACCTATTTCAAAAAAAAAAGATTTTAACTTTAATATAACATAACAAGCTAATAATCAGCTATTATTTTTTTTTATTTTTATATAAAATAAAAACAGCTAGTTATGAGAAGTAAATCACAAGAAATTAATAGTAGAAATGACAAGTTAAATAGTAAAGTAGGAAGAACTTTAACATATAAAGAATTATTAAAGTTAGAATTCCCTTCTAAACTAAATACTAAAGCAACACCTACTGTATAAAAAGTAAAAACCACCATTGTTTTAATAACAATGGTAGTTTTTGAGTGTAAATTGAATTTGAATTGATTTTTTTAAGCAATCACTACTAAACACAAATTTTTCAATTTGTGTTTAGGGTGTGCTAACAGTAATCGTCTGCTAAATATCTTCGAAAGAAACGTCTGTAAAACTCTCAGTCGTTGTAGTTTCCTCTACTCCTTCTTCCTTTTTGTAATCTTTTTGATGACGCTCACTAATTACTTCAGAACCTTTTTCGTTCACAATAAAATCGGTTGCTTTAGTTAGCATTTCTTGAAAATCAGAAAAATCTTCTTTGTATAAATAAATTTTATGCTTTTGATAATGGAAAGAACCATCATCGTGTGTAAATTTCTTACTTTCTGTTACAGTTAAGTAATAATCGTCTGCTTTTGTAGATCTAACGTCAAAAAAGTACGTTCTTCTTCCAGCTCTTAAAACTTGAGAAAAAATCTCTTCTTGTTCTACTCTCTCGCCCATAATTCTGTTCTTAAATAATAGTTGTTTACTTAAATTTGCTCAACAAATCTAACAAAATAATTGACTTAACAATACGAAACACTACATTTCTTTTTCTAAAAGTTGCTGTTCATATAATTCTTTATAATAACCTTTTTCTGCTACCAATTGATTATGAACACCTTGCTGAATTATATTTCCGTCGTCTAAAACTATAATCTTATCTGCATTTTTAGCTGATGAAACTCTATGACTAATAATTATTGTTGTCTTATTTTTAGAGACTCTTTCTAAATTTGATAATATTTTTTCTTCAGTCTCAGTATCTACTGCTGACAAGCAATCATCAAATATTAAAATTTCTGGATTTTTTATAATTGCTCTTGCAATAGATGTTCGTTGTTTTTGCCCTCCAGATAAAGTTACTCCTCTTTCACCTAAAATTGTTTTATAGCCGTCTTTAAAATCTAAAATATTATCATGAATCACTGCATTTTTTGCGGCAGTAATAATTTCCTGTTCGGTGGCATTGTCTTTACCAAACTTAATGTTATTTTCAATAGTATCAGAAAATAAAAAAGGGGCTTGAGGTACAAATCCTATTTGATTTCTAACATCATATAAATTACATTTTTTAATATTCTTTCCATCAATTAACACCTCGCCACTTGTAACATCATATAAGCGAGCTATTAAATTAATAATAGTTGATTTTCCGCTTCCTGTTTTACCTAATATCGCCAGTGTTTCTCCTTCGTTAACCTTAAAGCTAATATTTTTTAAAGCTGTAATATTGGTATCGTCATAAGTTAAAGAAACATTATTAAATTCTATTTCTCCTTTTATTTTTGTTGAAATTGAAACCTTGTTTTCAATATCTGACACTTCTTCTAAAAACTCATTTATTCTTTTCTGAGATGCTTCAGCTTGCTGTACCATAGAGGTTACCCAACCAACAACAGCAACTGGCCATGTAAGAATATTAACATACATTACAAAGGCACCTATAGCACCTATTTGAATTTCTCCAGCGATATACTGAGTTCCTCCAATGTATAAAACTATAATATTACTAATACCTATTAACAAAATCATTAAAGGAAAAAACAGTGCTTGCACTTTATATAAGTCGATATTTTTTTCTTTACTAGCATCAGAAATTTCATCGAAAGAATTGATAACATTAGATTCTATCGCGTAAGATTTAACAACATTAATCCCTGAGAAAAACTCTTGATTAAATGTTGTTAATTTTGATAAATATTGCTGAACAATGGTACTTCTTTTATTAATTTGTTTACTTAATACAAATATAGATACCGATAAAATTGGAAAAGGAATCATTGTGTACAAAGTAAGCTTTGGCGAAATTGCATACATCTGTGCAAAACCAATAACAAAAGAAACTAGCATATTTAAAGAATACATTATTGCTGGTCCACAATACATACGAACCTTAGATACATCCTCACTTATTCTATTCATTAAATCACCGGTTCTATTCTTTTTATAAAAACCTATTGACAAACGTTGATACTGCTGATAAATTTCGTTTTTTAAATCAAACTCAATTTTACGAGACATCACTATAATAGTTTGTCGCATTAAAAAAGTAAAAAAACCACCCAATAAAGCAACTCCAACAATTAATAAAATATTATTTAACAATATACTTTTAACTTCAG
Organism: Tenacibaculum sp.; assembly: GCA_020631475.1. Lineage (GTDB taxonomy): Bacteria > Bacteroidota > Bacteroidia > Flavobacteriales > Flavobacteriaceae > Polaribacter. The sequence continues at coordinate 8,895 of JAHDHE010000034.1, forward strand.
ATATGTTAGTAACTTTACCTAATTGATAATCTTCAACTATATCTAACGACTCTCCAACAAAATTCGGGATTTTAAGTGTTAATATTTTAGATAATACAGTGATTAACACACCTATTAACAATCTCCATTTATATTTTATAAAAAATTTATTAAGGTATTTTAATGATTTCAAGATTAAATTATTCTTTTGATTAAAAAATTAAACTTTTTAAAGACCTTTTGTTAAACATAACATAATTAAGATTACTTTTTTTGCTTATGTTTTAACGATTTCGTACTTTTGTGCTCGAATTTTTGAGATTAATAAAACAATCTCAAATTAAAAACAACTAAGAATGACATCAGAAATCATTGATACTAAAGACCTTAAGAACGACCCTGTATTTGGTCAATTATCTTTTGACAATCACGAGCAAATCGTTTTTTGTAACGACGAAGATACAGGTTTAAAAGCAATAATTGGTATTCACAATACAACTTTAGGACCTGCTTTAGGAGGTACTAGAATGTGGCAATATAAAAGTGAATGGGATGCTCTTAATGATGTATTACGTTTATCTCGTGGTATGACCTATAAATCAGCAATTACAGGTTTAAACCTTGGTGGTGGTAAAGCGGTTATTATTGGAGATGCTAAAACTCAGAAAAACGACGACTTAATGCGTAAGTTTGGTGAGTACGTAAATTCTTTAAGTGGTAAATACATTACTGCAGAAGATGTTGGTATGGAAACACGCGATATGGATATTATCCGTGAAGTTACTCCACACGTAACTGGTGTTTCTGAAGCTATTGGCGGATCTGGAAATCCTTCTCCTGTAACTGCATACGGAGTTTATATGGGGATGAAAGCTGCTGCAAAATATAAATTCGGAACAGAAAAATTAGAAGGTAAAAAAGTTTTAGTTCAAGGTGTTGGTCACGTTGGTGAAACTTTAGTAAAACATATTACTGACGAAGGTGCACAAGTTATCTTAAATGATATTAACGAAGCTCGTTTAGAAGAATTAAGTAAAAAATACGGGGCAAACGTAGTATTAGGAAACGATATTTACGGATTAGACATTGATATTTACGCTCCATGTGCATTAGGTGCAACTGTAAACGATAATACAATTGCTCAATTAAATGCTAAAGTTATTGCTGGTGCAGCAAACAACCAATTAGCTAATGAATTAAAGCATGGTAGAATGTTACAAGAAAAAGGAATTGCTTATGCTCCTGATTTCTTAATTAACGCTGGTGGAATTATAAATGTATATGCAGAAGTTGTTGGTTATGATAAAGCAGAAAGCTTAAAAAGAACTGAAAACATTTACAATACAACTTTAGATATTTTCAACTTAGCAGAAAAAGAAAACATCACTACACACCAAGCTGCATTTAATATTGCACAAGGTAGAATTGATGCTCGTAAAAAAGAGCAAAATAGCTAGATAAAAAATAAAAAAGTTTTTACTTTTGCAGAGCGTTAGAAATAGTTTCTATCGCTCTTTTTTTTAAAGTTCTTTAAAATGATTAACAGAAGACATATTCGAGTTAAAGTAATGCAGTCGGTTTATGCAATGCAGCAATCGCACAATGATGATATAGTTAAAGAAGAAAAATTCTTAAAACACAGTATCCAAAAAATGTACGATTTGTACGTTTTAAATCTTCAGTTATTAGTAGAAGTTCAAAAACTTGCTCACAAAAGAATTGCGCTTGCTAAAAAGAAAATTTTAGCAACTAAAGAAGAACTAAATCCAAACAATAAATTTATCAACAACAAACTAATAAACTTACTTAACGAAAGCGTAAGTTTAGAAGAATACCTAGAACTTAATAAGTTAAACTACTGGGAGCTTGATGATGAATATGTTAAGATTTTATTAGATGAGTTACAAAAAAGCGACATCTATAAAAAATACATGGATACTGTTGAAGATTCATACAATGTAGATAGAGCCTTTGTTATTGATTTCTTTAAAGAAATTATTGCACCTAATGAAAAACTAGCAGATTATTTTGAAGATAAAATGATTTCTTGGGTAGATGATATTCCTTTTGTAAATACTTGGATTGTTAAAACTTTAAATAAACAAAGCCCTAAAAAACCTTTTATTTTAGGAAGTTTATATAAAGATAATGAAGACAAAATATTTGTATCAGATTTATTTACAAAAACTGTTTTACATCAACATAAATACGAAGAAGACATTATAGCTAAAACTCCAAACTGGGAAGCAGACAGAATAGCAGGTATAGACATGATTATTATAAAAATGGCTATTACAGAATTTTTACATTTCCCGTCAATTCCTAGTAGAGTAAGTATTAATGAATATATCGAATTAGCCAAAGACTATTCTACTAACAAAAGTGGATATTTTATTAACGGAGTACTTGATAAATTAGCAAAAGATTATTTATCATCTAACCAAATGGTTAAAATTGGTAGAGGATTACTATAAAATTATTATTTTTACAACGAATTAAATAAATTATTTTTTAAAATGAAGAAAATAGCAGTAGCACTTGCATTAGTTGTTTCGACAGGAATGTTAGTTTCTTGTGGACAAGGAAATGCATCATCAAAAGTAAAAAAAGAAAACATAGAGAATGCTGAAAAAAGAGATAGCTCTATTAGCTTAGGAGCTCCTACAATTTCTTTCGATAAAGAAGAATTTGACTTTGGAACTGTGAATGAAGGTGAAACGGTTAAAACTACTTTTACAGTTACAAACACAGGTAAAAGTGATTTAGTAATTACTAATGCTCAACCAAGCTGTGGTTGTACGGTTCCTGTTTGGCCTAAAAAACCAATTGCCCCTGGTAAAACTGGAGAAATACAGGTAAGTTTTAACACAAGTGGAAAACCTAACAAGCAATCTAAATCGATTACCTTAACTACCAATACAGAAAAAGGTAGAGAAGTTCTTAAAATTTCTGGAATGGTTACACCTAAAAAGAAAGCTGTATAATGTTTAAATCAATTCTTTTACAAGCCAGTACTCAAGAAAGTATCATGAATATGTTGCCTTTTATTGCTATGATTGGTGTTTTTTATTTTTTAATTATTCGTCCGCAGATGAATCGTCAAAAAAAAGAAAAACAATTTCAAACAACTGTTAAAAAAGGAATTAAAGTGGTTACTTCTAGCGGTATTCATGGAAAAATTGTTGAAATAAACGATAATGATAATACTGTTTCTATCGAAACTGGAGCTGGTAAAATTAAATTTGAACGCTCTGCTATTTCAATGGAACTAAGTAAAAAGTATAATACTGATATTAAAAAATAACAGTTATTCATATTTAAAAAAGAGAGCTAAATAGCTCTCTTTTTTTGTTTTTTATGTAAATTGCTTCATATATTTAAATTTGAAAAAGACACTTAACATACCTAAAACTTTTATCGGCTTTTTAATTGCCTCACTATTTTTTTGGGTTCTAATCAACTTATCAAAAACCTATACAAGCGAGGTAAATTACGATATTGAATATATAAATTTACCAAAACACAAAACACTAATAAACACTCCTCTAAAAAACATAAATCTTTTAGTTAAAGCCTCAGGATTTAATTTACTAACAACAAACATTAGTAATAAACCTATAAAATTAGACTTAGAAAAAATAACTAAAAAAAAGGGTACTAACTATTATTTTCTTTCAAAAAACATACAACCTCAAATTCAAAATCAATTAAAATCTGGAGTTGAGTTAATTCAAATACTAAAAGACAGTATTTCTTTAAAAATAGGAACATTAAGCTCTAAAAAAGTTCCTTTAAAACCAAACTTAAACATCAATTTTAAACTTGGTTTCGATTTAGCAAAGTCTATTTCTATAAAACCAGACAGTATTCTTATATCCGGAGACGAATCAGAATTAAAAAATATAGCCTTTTTAGATTTAGAGAAATTAGATTTAAAAAATGTTTTTGAAAATATCGAAGTCGAATCTAACATAATTACTCCTAAAAACAGTAACTTTAAAATAAGCAGTAAACAAGCAAATATTATTATTACTGTTGATAAATTTACCGAAGGCGAAATTGAAGTTCCTGTTATTGTAAAAAATGCTCCTGATGAGATAAACATTTTTCCTAAAAAAGTAAAATTGATATACAAAGTCGGGTTAAGTAATTTTAATAAAATTAACCCAGATTTATTTAAAATTGAATGTGATTATAACGAAGTTAATACTAAAGGTATTTCATATTTAACACCAAAAGCACAATCACTTTCAGACTTAGTTACACTCATAAGAATTGTACCTGATAAAATTGACTTTTTAATTCACGAATAATGGTTGTAGGTATTACAGGTGGTATAGGTAGCGGAAAATCTACTGTTGTAAAAATGTTTTCAAAATTTAAAAACATTGCTATTTATATAGCAGACGAAGAAGCTAGAAAATTAATGTATTCTTCTGATGAAATTAAACCGAAAATAATTGCAGAATTCGGAGAAAATGCATACAAAAACAGCACACTTAACAGACCTTATATTGCTGATATTGTTTTTAACAACAAAAACAAACTAGCTATTTTAAATGCTATTGTTCATCCTGTTGTTAATGCGCATTTAAAAAGTTTCATCAAACAAAATTCAAAAAAAGAATATATTTTATATGAAAATGCTATTTTATTTGAGAATGGTAGCAACTCTTTTTGTGATAAAATTATTACAGTAACTACACCAGAAAACACACGAATACAAAGAGTTATAAAAAGAGACAATTTAACCATTGATGCTGTTAAAAGCAGAATAAAAAATCAATGGAGCCAATTTAAAAAAGCATTACAATCTCACTATATCATTGAAAACAACACTCTTAAAGAAACTGAAGCTCAGGTATTCACTATCCATAATTATTTAACAGAAAAAACTAAATAATTTATATTATATTAATTATTTATCTTAAAATTATCTTAATTTTTCAGTAACTTTGTTAATCTAAGTTAAAAGCGATCACCCCTTCATTTTATTAATTTATTTTTGAATAATGAGTAAAAAAATCTTTATTCTTATTGTTATCTTAATGAGTATTTCTTTGATAGGAATTATCTCTGTTCAGGTTTATTGGATCAAAGACGCCATTAAAAACAAGCAACAACAATTTGAAAATAATGTTACAATTGCTCTAGGTCGAACATCTGAAAAAATTAAAGATAGAGAGTATAATGAATTTGCACTTAGCACTAGAGAATTTTTTAAAAATGATAAACTTAGAACAGACGCAGAAATAAAAACTTTTATATTTCAACAGATTGATACTACGAGTAAAAAAAAGTTCTCATTTGCTGGTACAATTTTAGAAGAAGGTTTTAAAATACCAGGAGATTTTATTAATAGCGACACTCTTATTTTTAAAAGATACAGTGGTAAAGAAGATATTTTTTTCTCACAAGTAATTAAATCTGAAAATAAAGATTTCAAACCTTTTTTAAAGGAAAGTCAGCTCACAAATTTTAAACAATATCCTAGCTGGAACAAGCAGCAACTAGAATATATGTTTAATCAAAGTAAACATTACTCACCAATCCATCATCGAATTAGTAATAAAGAATTAAACAGAGCTTTAAAAGACGAGTTAGCAAAAATGAGTATTACTCAAGATTTTAAATATGGTGTTTACGAAGATGGTTTAGCTACACAACTAAAATCTGGATACTTTAATATTCAACCTGATGATAAATTTTACCCTTTGCTAGAAGATGAAGATGGCAACAGTAAATATAAATTATATATAAAATTCCCTAATGAGCGTAAAAACTTATTATCTGGAATGATGAAAATATTAGGCTTATCTTTGTTGTTTATTGGTATTATTATTGCTGCGTTTTCAGCATCACTATATCAATTAATACGTCAAAAAAAGATATCTGAAATAAAAACAGATTTCATAAATAATATGACTCATGAGTTTAAAACACCTATTGCTACTATCAATTTAGCTTTAGATGCTATAAAAAACCCTAGAATTATATCAGACGAAGAAAAGGTTAAACGTTATGTTCAAATGATTAGAGAAGAGAACAAACGTATGCACGGGCAAGTTGAAAATGTATTACGAATTTCGAGATTAGAAAAAAATCAAATAGAAATTAGTAAGGATGCTGTTGATATGCACGACATCATAGAAGAAGCAATTGAACATATTCAATTATTGGTAGATGATAAGAACGGAAGTGTAACAACACATTTTAAAGCAATTTCAACAGAAGTTTTAGGTAATCAATTTCACCTAATTAACGTAATTGTTAATATGTTAGAAAACGCTTTAAAATATTCAGAGAAAGCTCCAAAAATTGATGTTTACACAGAAAACACAAATAAATACTTTATCTTTAAAGTAAAGGATGAAGGAATAGGAATGAGTAGAAATGCTCAAAAATATGTTTTCGATAAATTTTACAGAGAACATAAAGGAAACATTCACAACGTAAAAGGTCACGGTTTAGGTTTAGCCTATGTAAAAGAGATTGTAGACAGCCATCATGGTACCGTTTATGTTGAGAGTGAAAAAGGCAAAGGAAGCATATTTACAGTTAAATTACCATTAATATAAATTGACAAGAAGATGGGAAGTAAAAAAATATTATTAGTAGAAGATGATCCAAATTTTGGAACAGTACTTAAAGATTATTTAGCATTAAACGATTATAACGTAACTCATGCTAAAGACGGAATAGATGGATTAATTATGTTTAAAAATGCTGAATATGATTTATGTATTTTAGATGTAATGATGCCTCGTAAAGATGGTTTTTCTTTAGCACAAGATATTCGTGTTACAAATAAAGAAATACCAATTATATTTCTTACTGCAAAAACATTAAAAGAAGATGTTTTAAGAGGTTATCAAGTTGGTGCAGATGATTACTTAAATAAACCTTTTGATTCTGAAGTTTTATTACATAAAATCAAAGCGATTTTACAACGTAAAGAAAACGAAAAATCGAATGAAAGTGATGAGTTTGAATTTAAAATCGGAGGTTTTGACTTCAATTCTAAGCTTCGTCATTTATCGCTTAACGGAGGTGAAGCTCAAAAACTATCACCAAAAGAAAGTAAGTTGTTACGTATGTTAGCAATTCATAAAAACGATTTAATGCCACGTGAATTAGCATTAACTAAAATATGGAGAGATGACAACTACTTTACTTCTCGTAGTATGGATGTTTATATTGCTAAGCTTCGTAAATATTTAAAAGGAGATGAAAATGTTGAAATTTTAAATATACATGGTGAAGGCTTTAGGTTAATTGAAAAAGCATAAAACTTTAACACTGACTAATCCTAAATAACCGTTATATTTTTTATTAGGATTAAAGTTATAAAAACCTCTCAACTAACAGTTGTTTGTTGAGAGATTTTCTTTTTATATGTTTTTCTTTTGATTTTGCATTGTTTGTGCATTTGTTCTGGTGTTAATAGTTAGCAAGATATATGAGGTCTTTTAGTATTGCAAATAGTAATACTTTGTTTAACTATTTGTTGCATTATTTTTAAGTCAATATTTTTAGTGTTGATTAAAAATTCTTATTGTAAAATATGATACAGCTTTCGTGTGCCAATACGAGGCTGCTCTATACGAACAGATCTGACCAGTTCAACAA
>JAHDHE010000035.1 GCA_020631475.1 Tenacibaculum sp.
TTTTCTACTCATAAAAATACCCCCAAATAGTGTCTAACTTTTTGGGGGCAGTGCACATTTGATTCGAGTTTTTAATTTAAAATTAATCCGTTTTTAATACCAAATTTTATCAATTCAGGAGTATTATTAGTGTTAGTTATTTCAAACAACTCTCTTTTATGAGTTTTAAGTGCGCTAATTGAAAGATTCAATTTTTTAGCCAAATCAATTTCTTTTTGATTAGCAAAATGATATAAGGCTTGTAATATTTCTAATTTTCTTTTAGTGAAAACCATATTATTTATTGTTATTTTATTCCCACTTTTACTATGAGATAACTGTGTGTAATTGTTATAACAATTTAGTATAGTTTTTTTAAAGTTAGATAAATCAGAGTCTTTACTAACAAAATAGTTTACTCCCATTTCTACCGCTTTATCTTTAATGTAATTATTATTTAAAGTGCTTAGAGAAATAATACAAAACTCAGAGCTATTTTTTCTTATGTGGTTAATAAAATCTAAAGAATTTTCACCTTTAAAGTTTACATCTAAAATAAGTATATCAAAATTAGCTTGATTTGTGTAGTTAATGAGTTCTTGTATTGTTGTAAATGTTTTAATAACAGAGAGTTCTTTATGAATATTTAAACTATCTTTTAAAGCATCACAAAAAAATCTATTATCATCAGCAATTACTATTTTAATAGCTTTGTTAATCATTTTCAGGTACTTTAATTATTATTGTAGTTCCTTTGTTTTTTTCTGATTCAATACTCGTTTTTCCATTCATTTTTATAACTCTATCTTGTATACTATTTAAACCATATGATTTTTTTAGTCTTAAATCATTTTTATTAAAACCTATACCGTTATCAGAAACCTTAAGAACAATAAAGGTATTTTTTTCTTTAAAAAGATTAATGTTAATTTTTGAAGCCTGAGAGTACTTTATAGCATTGGTGGTTAATTCTGAAATTATTCTGTATATATGTACGCATTTTTCAGATGAAAGTTTAGTGTTTTTTAAAGAAAAGTTATGGATTATATTATTAGAAGCAATAGAGTTTATTTTCTCAATAAACTCTATTAAGTTTTCTATAAAATTTTCAGAATTGATTTTAGGAGAATATAAGTTGTTTAGTAAATATCTATATTCTTCATAAAAAGAATCTAATATATCTTTAATTTTTTCTGAGTTATCTTCATTGCTATTAAAAAGGCGAAGTTTTAAAGCTTCTAAATATCCTCCAAAAGTATCATGAACATTGTTAAGTAGTTTGTTACGTTCTTGTTCTTGAATTTCAAGAGTTTTATTTTGAAAATTATATTTCAACTCATTACTTATTTTTTTTAGTTCAGAATATTTTTTTTGAGATTGAATCACTGAATTAAAAATATACCTTGTAAAAAGTAGTATTTCAATAATTAAAGCGATATAAAAAATATTCGCAGAGCCATATTTCCACCATACACTACCTGTGTATTTTGGATTCGTCATTTGAGATATAATGATACTTAGAATGGGTAATGAAAAAGCAATTACTAGATATGCAGGAATTCTTTTTTTCTTAAGAAGAAAAAGGTGATTAAAAAACCAAATTAAGATGATGATTTTTAATACCACCCATACATATAAATATAAGTTTTTCATTCCTCCGAAGAAATATTTATATACATAAAAAGTTAAAAGTATTAAAGGTAAAATTGAGGTCCATTTAAAAATATTTTTAGAGTTCTTTTCTTCTTTAGAAAAATTATAAAAAGACATATAAAAATATCCCATGCAAAAAACCGCAATAGTTTGGCTAATACTTCTAATATTCATTGATACAAATGAATATTCAGACCATATTAATTGAACACCAAGTCCTTTTCCAGCTAAAAACTCTATAATCATACACAAAATATAAGCTGCATAAAACAAAACGTTATATTCTTTTTTTAGTAAAGAAAAGTAGAGTAAGATAATAACCATTGCTATTAAAAAAGCTAAGAAAAATCCAAACTGTAAATACTCTAGCTGAATTCTTTTTAAAAATTTATTTTTAGTTTCTAGATGAAATTCTAATCGAGTTCTAGCTCCTCCATTTTTAATTTCTAAAAGAGCTTTTATGTTGTTTAAAGAGTCGGCAGGTATTACCCATGTAGGATGTCTATAGAAAATATTTTTGTGTGCAAAATCTTTAAAATAAGAGGTCTTATATAAAGGAACAATGGTGTCTTTTTTACTTAAATAAACTTTAGCATACGATAAGTAAGGAAAAGATACAGTTAAGTATTTTTCTTCATTTGATTTATTAATATTAAACTGAAACCACCAATTTTTATTTCCTAGCTTTTTATAAATATGAGTTAAGTTTTCTTTTTTGTAAATAGAATCTTTAAAGTAAGAAATTGCTTCATGAACAGATAGTTCTTTCTCTAAAGATATAATAGAAATATCATCTAATAAATCTATTTTCTTTTGTTGAGAAAAAGAAGCTGCTGTTATTAAAAAGAAAAATAGTAAGAATCTAATACTCATATTATAAAAAGACCATACTAAAGTATTGTTTTTTTAAGTAGATAGCAAATTATATTAGTAATGTAATAAAAATCAAAACACATAACCAATGCAGCAACCAAAAAAAATAATCGATATGCATACGCATATTTTTACATTAAAGTATCTTCCTGTATACGGAGCAATTAAAAGTTATGTTCCAAAAGTACCAGACAATACAGCTAAAGCTATTGAAAAAATATTTCTATATATAACTAGAAGCAGTTTTTTAAATAATACTAAGCAAGAAGAATACCCATTTTTTGAAGTTGAAAAAAATGAATTAGAATTCGATTTTCTTTTAGAACAAGATGATAATACCATTATTTCAACTTTTGTAGATTCTTTACATGACGATTTATTAAATGTGATTTTTTCAGATAAATATATACAAAAAGCAATTTTAGAGGTAGAAGATGATGAGGTAGATAAACAATATATGAATCAAATACAATATGATGAAAAAAGTGAAGTAATTAAATGGTATTTACTAAAGCGTAAATTAAAAAAACTATTAAATATAGTATTAAAAGGGTTTTACTTTTTTAAATGGTTTCTTTTTATGACTAAGTCAGAGAAAAGTATCTATACTAAATTGGTAAAAAGATATAGTAACACAACAAAATTTGTTTTTCATATGCTCGATGGTTACGAAGCTTTTAACGATACTATTTATACAAAAGGAAATCCCACCTATTATAAAATAGAAGAACAAATACAACGAATGAAAAAAATGGTTGAATTAAATCCTAATTTAATAGGTTTTTTACCATTTAATCCGTTTAGAGATAATAGTTTAAAGCTAATCGATAAGTATATAGGTTTTGAAGGGTTTAAAGGAGTTAAGTTTTATCCTTCTTTTGGTTATAAACCTTATGATAGAGAAAATATATCGTTAAAAGTAAATAAAAGTATAATAGAATTGTATGATTTTTGCCTTAATAAAAATATACCAATATTAACTCATTGCACACCTGACGGATTTCAATCTCAACCTTATGGAGAAAATAACTCAGGAAAAAATTGTAATCCAAAGTATTGGGAAGAATTATTGTCTATACCAAAGTATAATAGGTTAAAAATATGTTTGGGTCACGCAGGTGGTGTAGATGGTTGGTTTGATGAATTTGATGAAACTTCAGATGAAGTATTTATAGGAACTACATTAAGTAACGGAGAAGTTGTTTATCCTTACGCCAAAAAGGTTTATGAACTATGCGTTAACTATCCTAACGTATATTGTGAAGTAGGTTTTCTTTCACATATTTATCATGAAAATCCTAATAAAATTAAGAATTATATAAAAAGACTCACCTATATTTTTAAACAAGAAGAAAATGAAGATATAAAAGACTATAAATTTTCAGATAAAATAATGTTTGGTACCGATTGGCATATTTTATACAATCATGGTATTCAAGATAATTATGATAAAAAGTATATAGAAATATTTAATAAGAACGAATATCTTAAAAAACACATAGATAAGTTTTTTTATAAAAACGCCGAAAAATTTTTAGACATCAAACTTTAGCTTGATTAAAACCATACAATAGTATGGTTTTTTTTTGTTGATGCTGGGTAAATTTGAAGTGTAAATTTTAAAAGAAATAGAATTATGAGAATTAAGAAGAGTATATTTTTTGTTTTAATTATTTGCATTTCAGGGTGTTCTTCTTTTAGAGACGCCTCGTTTAAGAATAATAGAGCAAAAGGAGATGCAGGAATCGTAAGAATTAATCAGTTTACCAATAATAAAAAAGACTCGGTCGGAACTTTTATGTGGTCGCATTATGATGCTACAAAAAGAGGGTCGTTAATGTACATAGATAAAGGAGGTAAAATTAGAGTTTTAGCAGAAAATCCACCAGATGCGGCAGTACAGTCAATAACAAATATTATAGCAAGTGCAAAAGTAGATGGAAAAGTAGATGCATCGTTGGCATATAAAACATCAAAATCAATAGTAGAATTGGGTAAACGTACAGCAGGAGTTAATATGTTAAGAGACGCACTTTACCGACTTAATGAAATGTATTATGCAACTAAAGATGAAAAAGAAAAAAACTTAAAATTTTTACTAAAAAATAAAGATGCTTTTACAAAATATAATGTTACAGGAATAAATCACGACTTTAAATTAACTTCTATAAACAGTATAGATGAATTATTTACTAAGGTCATAGATAATGCAAAAGAAATAGCAATAAAAGAGGCTGAAGCTGAAATAACTATAAGTAGAGTTGAGTATCCAAAGTTTGAAGCAGAAAAAATAAATAGTGAAAAAGAAAAAATTAAAATGGAAATTTTTAAAGACATGTATGAAAGGGTAAAAGATACTTTAACTAAAAAAGAAATTATTAAATACTTAGAAAAGTTTAACAAAGAATAATGTTATTATAAAATAAATTTTGTATTAAAGTAAAAAAATAAAAAATGAAAACTAAAGCAGTATTAACAATACTAATTACAATTATTACCATCAATTTTTCTTACGCACAAAGTGTAGAAGGTTATACTCACCACGAAACAAGTAAAGGAGTTTCATTGTATTATAAACAACACAAGTATGGTGTAACCTTTAGGGCCGTAAATAAAAGAAATAAATATGTTTATGTAAAAGTGTTTAATGTCATAAGTAAATGGACTGATGGTAGAATAAGAAAAAAAGATGTAAACATAGGCTTTGTAGGAGCAGGTAAAGCTTCAAATGGAGGAGGCTTAAACTTAGACAATTACAGCAAAATTAAATCTTGGAGTTTTGATAACTGGAAATGGTCTGAAAAATCATTTAATTATTAATAATATCATAAACATAAATCACTAAACTATGAAACTAAAATTACTAGTAATCTTTTTTTTGTTGAGTTCACTTTTAGCTTTCTCACAAAAATCAACCACTATTAAGGTAACACATTTTCCAGGTAATACCTTAGTGAAAGGAAAATCTGAATTTGTGGCGCCAAAGTATATTCCGTTATCAACTACTAATACAGGATGTTTTTCTTTTTTAGACGTGGCTGTGTATGTTAAAGCTTCAGGATATAAAGAAAAACCTTATCAATTTAAAGTGTCAATAACTAATAGAAGCTCGTACGAGGTATTTGTAAATTGTTCTATGTGGGGTTTTGGAACTGGAGGAGGTGTAACATTACGTCCAGGGCAAACAAGTTCAGGATCAAATAATTATTCAGATAAATATCAAACAATAAGAATTTATGATGTAGATATTCATTTTAACGAATCAGTAAAGTCAACTTATCCTTTTTATTATGATTATTCAGAGAATATTGATTGTAATGAAACACCAAGTTTCTTGATTAATGAAATGAAAAAGAGAGGTGAGTTAGAGTCAAAAATTAAAAAAATAAAAGAACAAATAAAATCTTTAGATAATTCAGAACATAATTTACGAGTAAAAATTAGTTTATATGAAGAATTAAAAAGAATTGACAATAAAAATTTAGATAAGTATAATCGTAAAATAGAAGAAATAAAAGAAAAATTGCAAAAAATAGAAGCAGAGTTTACTAGAAAAAATGAAGAGATTGGGCGGTTAAAAAATCAAATAAACTCTCTAGGGAGCACAAAAGAAGACTTACTAAAAAAGAAAGAATTGTATAAGAAACTAGCATCAGTTGATAAGGGAAATAATTATGACAATAAAATTTTAGAAGTAGAAGAAGAAATTAAAGCAAAGAAACAAGAAGAAACCGATGAAAATTTAGCAGAACAACAAACGCAAAATAAAGAAAATAATAGTAAAGAAGAAGAAATTGCCACGGATGAAGAAGATGAAGAGGAAACTGAAGAACAGCGTCTAATAGAAAAAGAACAAGCAGCTAAAGAAGTACAACGTAAAAAAGAAGAAGCTGCAGAGCGTAAAAGAAAGCAAAAAGAAGAAGCTGAAAAAAGAAGAGTAGCAAGAAAGCAAGCTTATGATAAGCGGGTGGAAGCGCAAAATAATAGAAATTTGGCTACCGCATCAACAGCAGCAGCATCAACAGCAGGTTTGCTATATATGTTAGGAGGCTTTATTTATGATGATATGGGAAAACCTTACCCACGTAAAGAACAGTTATATACAGGAAACGGTCCTATTGTAGGGTTAGATTTTGGCTACACTACAGGTTTAATACCATATGTGTTTAATAGTAATATAGAATCGTATGACGGAAACAGAAGTACAAGTAAATTAGAATCTCAAGCTGCTTTAGGATGGACAATGAATTTTAAAGTACAAATTAATTTAGGATATGAATATAAATATGCAGGAGGATATGGTTTCGGAGCCGCAGAAATAGGCATAAGCCCTGTAATAGCTTCTTACGCAGGATTGAATTATAATTATGGAGCTAGAGTATTTACAGGTTTAGATGATGTTGTCCCAGCTTTGCAAGGGCTAAAGATTTTTGCAGAATATGAAGCTGGTAGTAGAAAACATACAGGAGGGTTATTTAATATTAACTCAGAAGAAACAGGAGATGGTTATACACATTTGCAATACCAAAACATTAAATTAGGGTTACGTTATAGTTGGTATAAGAACTCTAGAACAGCATATAGGCAACATCTTTATTTGGGTATTATAGAAGAAAAAATAAAAATAGATGATTCAGGATTTTATGTTCAAAACTTAACTGAAAATCACGAATCATTTCTATGGGGAAAAGAAAATAATTCAAATCCATCTTTTAATACACCATCTAAAGGATTTTACAGAGGTTATATGCTAGAATGGAAAAGAGATCATAAAAGTAGTTTATATGTTAAGTTTTACCCAAATTATGCATATACGGGCTATCGGTCAGGAGATGAAGTTGAAACTAAGGGAGGTCCGCTAGATGATACTCTAAAAAGTGGAGAAGGAGCTACGTTAATTCAAGTAGGTTTTGTAAGATCGTTAGATTCTTTTGGATTTTAAAAATAACATTGTTTTATTGTTGAATTTGAATAAAATCAGGTAGGAATTAGTCAAGTTCCTACCTGATTTTTAGTGTTTAAGTTAATTTGGATTCTACCAAAAAACACCTCGCTTTATATAAAACGAGGTGTTTTTTTATTTTGAGAATTAAAAGGCTTATTTTTAATAATATTAAGCAAATAAGCTATCAATTTTATCTTTTTCTTCTTGTGCTAAAGCAGCATCAACTAAAATACGTCCACTATGCTCATCAATTGTAATTTTCTTACGATTCGCAATTTCTAATTGTATTTGTGGTGGAATTGTAAAGAAAGAACCTCCAGCAGCTCCACGCTCAATAGCAACAACTGCTAAACCGTTTCTTACTTTAGTACGAATTCTTGTATAAGCGTTTAATAAGTGCTCGTCGATAGATTTTGAAAATTCTACAGACTTTTCTTTTAATAATTGCTCTTCTTTTTCAGTTTCTTTTAAAATGGCATCTAACTCATTTTTTTTGTGCGTTAAATGATTTTCTTGCTGTGCTAATTTTTCTTTTGTAGCGTCAATTACTTCATTTTTTTGAGCAATTTTAGCTTTGTACTCTTTAATTCTTTTTTCAGATAATTGAATTTCTAATTCTTGATATTCAATTTCTTTTGTTAAAGAGTCAAACTCACGATTGTTACGAACATTTTTTTGTTGCTCTTCGTATTTAGTAATTAATGCTTTAGATTCATCAATCGCTAATTTTTTATTGCTAATATCTGTTTGTAAACTAGCTAAATCATCAGCTAAATTAGAAAGTCTAGTATTTAATCCGGCAACTTCATCTTCTAAATCTTCTACTTCTAAAGGTAATTCACCACGCACGTTTCTAATTTCGTCAATCCTAGAATCGATTAACTGTAAATCGTATAACGCTCTTAATTTTTCTTCTACCGTTACTTCTTTTTTTGCCATCTGTTAAATATAGTATATTGGATTTGTACTTTCTTCGCTTAAAATAATTGCAAAACTACTAAATTTTTCGTTAAGATAATCAACTAAAAGGTTTTTTGTAAATTGCTCGCTTTCATAATGTCCTACATCGGCAAGTAATATTCTTTTTTCGGCTTTAAAAAATTCGTGATATTTAAAATCTGCACTTATATAAGCATCAGCATTTTCGCGTATGGCATTTTTTATAGCAAAACTACCAGAGCCACCTAAAACAGCTATTTTTTTAATTGGTTTGCCGAGTAATTCTGAATGACGAACGCAAGCTGTTTTAAATGTTTTTTTTACGAATTGTAAAAAGTCTTTTCCTTCCATTTCTAATGGAAGTTCTCCAATCATTCCCATTCCCACATTTTGATTACTGTTGTCTAGCGTAATTATTTCATACGCAACTTCTTCGTAAGGATGGTTTTTAAACAGTGTATTTAATATCGTACTTTCTAAAAAACTATCAAAAGTAACGGAGATACAAGTTTCTTCTTCAAACATTAGTTCTCCTCTATGACCTACAGTTGGGTTAGAGTTTTCGTTTCCTTTATAACTTCCTTTACCTTCTACATTAAAAGAACAGTTTTCGTAGTTCCCAATATTTCCAGCGCCAGCTTCAAAAAGTTTATTTCTTAAATTATTTGCTTCAGCAAAAGGAACATAAGTGGTAAGTTTTTTAATAATTCCTTTTTTTGGAATTAATGTTTTACAGTTTTGTAAACCTAAAACTTCACACATTTTAGCAGAAACACCATTGTTTACATTGTCTAATGCTGTATGAGTAGCATAAATAGCAATATTATTTTGTATGGCTTTCAGTACCACACGTTCTACATAATTATTTCCATTAAATTTCTTGAGTCCACTAAAAATGATAGGATGAAAACTTACAATTAAATTGCAGTTTTTAGCAATAGCTTCATCAACAGTTTTTTCAAGAGTATCTAAGGTAACTAAAACTCCAGATACTTCTGTGTTGTATTTTCCAATTAACAAACCTACATTATCAAAATCTTCAGCGTATGATAGTGGAGCTAATTGTTCTATATAGTTGGTAACGTCTTTTATTTGCATGTTGTAAAATATCTTGATACCAAAGTTAAGATTTTTATTACTTTTGATATAATGAAGTTACTTCGATTTTTATTATTTCCGTTTGCAGTTTTATACGATATAATTACGACGATTCGTAATTGGTTTTTTAATATAGGAACTTTAAAATCTACTTCCTTTAATATTCCTGTAATTGCCGTTGGAAATTTAAGTGTTGGTGGTACAGGGAAATCTCCTCAAATAGAATATTTAATCAGATTATTAAAAAAGGATTATAAAATTGCTGTTTTAAGTCGTGGATATAAAAGAAAAACAAAAGGCTTTCAGTTAATTACAGAAAAACATATAACCGAAGATGTTGGTGATGAACCTATGCAGTTTTATAAAAAGTTTAAAAATGAGGTGTATGTAGCCGTTGATGCTGATAGAACTAACGGAATTCAGCAATTATTACAATTAAATAATCCGCCACAAATTATTTTATTAGATGATGCTTTTCAGCACAGAAAAGTAACTGCAAGTTCTTACGTATTACTTACTAAGTTTAACGATTTGTTTATTAATGATTTTATATTGCCAACAGGAACTTTACGTGAAAGTAGGCGAGGGGCAAATAGAGCTAATGCTATT
The DNA here is from genome assembly GCA_020631475.1 of Tenacibaculum sp. Classification (GTDB taxonomy): domain Bacteria; phylum Bacteroidota; class Bacteroidia; order Flavobacteriales; family Flavobacteriaceae; genus Polaribacter. The sequence continues at coordinate 10,097 of JAHDHE010000035.1, forward strand.
GTTGTAACAAAATGCCCTGAGAATTTATCAGTTTTACAGCAAGATGAACTGGTGAGAAGAATTAATCCTAAAAAACATCAAGAAGTATTTTTTAGTACTATTGTTTATGATGAGCAATTAGGCGGACAAGAAAACTTAACAATTCAAGATTTAACAAATACTGAAGTGATTTTAGTAACAGGGATTGCAAATCCGAGTCCGTTATTAACGTATTTACAAGATAGAAGTATAAAATATCATCATATAAAATTTGCTGATCATCATCATTTTTCTAAATCAGATTTAATTAAAATTCAACAGCAATTTGAAAATAGCAAAGGCTCAAAAAAAGTAATTCTTACAACCGAGAAAGATTATGTTCGATTAGAAGGAAAATTAAATAACTTAGCTTATGTAGCGATTAAAAATAAGTTTTTAGGAGCTGAAAAAACTTTTGATGCCTTTATACTAAACGAACTTAAGAAATAAGTTAACTATATAATGCGTTCATCAGCTTTATAAGCCCCACGACGATGTAAAATCCATTGGGCTTCATCTAACGGATTTACACCTTTAAATTCTTTTGTTTTACCTTCTCCTTCTGGGCAAACATCGTAACCATGAAAAATGGTTCGTAAGCGTAAGCGACCGCTACAAATAGTGTTTAGTTTAATGCTTAAATCTAACGAAGTAGCAACAGGAATTGTTCCTGTTAGTAAAACTAAATCTTGCTCGAAAGTTGGAGCATCAATGATTGCTCTTCTATTTGTAAGTTCAGATATTAGTTTGCCTAATAATTCTTCGTTTGTTTTTATTTCAAAACGTAGTAAAGGCTCTAATAAATGTGTACCTCCGTTTTGTAAACCTTTCATAATTCCCATTGGCGTTGCTAAATTGAAATCACCAGGTCTTGAATGTACATTATGATCTTCACCTTTTACTAGAGTGATTTTTACATCGGTAACTTGCCAACCTAATAATCCTTGTTCTAAAGCTTTTGGAATGGTTCGAGCAATTTCATTTTGATATTTATTATGTACATCATTTTTAGAAACGATAGATTGGTAACTAACGCCTGAGTTTAAAGGAGCAGGTTCAATTAAAAACGTCATAATTGCCCAACAGGGTTTTGGCATCCAATAACGAATGTAACCTTCGGCAGCTTTACTTATGGTTTCTTTATATACGATTTGAGGATCTGTAAAACGTGCTGCTATGTTAAAACGTTCTTGTAATAAATGCGTAAGCACTTCTATTTGCATATCGCCCATTAGTAATAAGATTAACTCTTTTTCGGGTTTATGCCATTTAAATTGTAAACTCGGATCTTCTTTATCTATAATTTGTAATGCTTGTGCTAACGCATTGTAATCTTTGTCGTTTATAGCGATTACTTGTACACTTAACACAGGAATATTTAACTCAGGTAACTTTGGAATATCTTTTGGATTCCCTAAAATATCGCCCGCTTTTGTACCTAAAACTCCAGTGATAATTCCGATGTCACCAGTTGTAATAGTAGTGTCTAAATGTTTTGTTTCGTGGAATATTTTAGACTGATTTATTTTAGTCTCTATACTTTGAGTGTGATTATATATAACAGATTTCGATAATAATTCGCCAGAAAAAACTTTTACATGCGCCATGGCTCCATGTATTTTATGATGCTCTAACTTATATACATAAGCAGAAGTTTCATCAGTAGTATTTCGCTCTTTAGGTTTTATAAATTGTACAAGTCCGTTTAATAATTCTTCTACACCAATATTGTTTTTTGCAATTCCTGTAAATACGGGAGTTATTAATATGTTTGAAGTGCTTTTTGTAATGGTGTTTAAGTAAACTTCATCAGAAAGATGAACACCGTTAAAATATTGTGTTAGTAAATTTTCATCTGTTTCAATTAATTCTTCTACAATTGCTTCTTTTTGTTCTTTATCAATAGCGTTATTATTAAACACCGATTTTATATGTGCTGAAGTCAATCCTTCATCATGACTTGTATAAATTGAAACCGTTTTAAATTGTAGTTCCTTTTTTATTTGTTTTAAAACGGATTCTGTATCAGCTCCTTGTCGATCTATTTTATTGATGAAAATTAACGTAGGAATTTTTAAATCGTGCAAAGCATCAACAATAGTTAAGGTATGTGCTTGTACACCTTCAACAGCGGAAATAACTAAAAATACAGCATCTACCACGCAAAGCGTTCTGGCAACTTCACTTGAAAAATCTACGTGACCAGGCGTGTCAATTAAGTTTACTTTGGTGTTTTTCCAAATAAAAGAAGTTGTTGCTGCTTTAATAGAAATACCACGTTCTTTTTCTAACGTTAAACTATCGGTAACAGCAGAACCTTTATCTACACTACCTATTTTTCTAATAGCACCAGCGTGATACAGTAAATGTTCGGTTAAAGTTGTTTTACCAGCATCTACATGTGCTAAAATACCAATGTTAAGAATGTTAGAATATTTCATTAATCAAGTGTGAAGCTTCTTATATTTAAAATTTATCTTTTGCTGCTGCACTAATTTGTTTGATGTCTTGCTCGTCTTTTCTTGGACAAATTAAAATAACATCATCCTTTTCAACAACAATAAAATCGTCTAAACCTTGAATGATTACTTTTTTACCACTTTCTGTACGAACCATATTTCCATTGGCATCTCTAAAAATAGTTTCAGCCCCAACAATAGCGTTTTCTTGAGTGTCTTTTTCTAATTTATTATATAAAGAACCCCAAGTGCCTAAATCATTCCATCCGAAATTTACAGGTAAAACATGTACGTTTTTTGCACGTTCCATAATTCCGAAGTCAATAGAAATGTTTTCACATTTCTCGTAGTTAGATTTTATGAAATCATCTTCAAAATCTGAATTATATACATTGTTTCCATCGTCTAAAATATCAACCATTTCTGGAAGATGCTCTTTAAAAGCATTTAAAATACTTTTAGCAGACCAAACAAAAATCCCTGCATTCCATAAATAATCACCACTTGATAAAAATTCTTTAGCTTTTTCTAGTTGAGGTTTTTCTGTAAAGTTTTTTACTTTTTTTATTGCTGATTCATTTTGCTCAAACTGAATATATCCATAACCTGTATTTGGTGAGTCGGGTTGAATACCTAATGTCATTAAAATATCATTTTTCGCAGATGCTTTAAATGATGTTTCGATGTTCTTTAAAAATTCAGTTTCATTCTCTATCCAATGATCTGAAGGAGCAACCAACATAACTGCATTAGGATTCTGATTGTATATCTTTAAAGCTGCATATAAAATACAAGGTGCTGTATTACGCATTGCAGGTTCTAACAATAATTGTTGTTGTGTAGTTTTTGGTAATTGTTTTAAAACCAAATCTTCATAACGCTTGTTAGTGGCGATTAAAATGTTTTCTGAAGGAATTAATTGATTAATTCTATTAAAAGTACGTTGAATTAACGATTCGCCTGTACCTAACATATCATGAAATTGCTTCGGATATTCTTGTGTGCTTACTGGCCAAAACCTTGAACCTACACCGCCTGCCATAATTACTGCGTAATAATTTTTATTCATAAATTGTTATTAGGGAATTTAATTATATGTTTGAAGCTACAAGCTCCACTTCTGCATTCTGATTAAAAAGATATACTTTTTTGTTCGTTAAATTTAAACATTCGTAACGAGTTCTTCGTTTGTTTCCTCTTTTATATAAGGTGTTTTTAAATTGAAAAACACTTTCAATAGGGATTTCAAAGATAAAATTCTTTCCGATTTCTGCTTGTCCGCCTCGTAAAGCTAAAGATAAATTAACATCTGTATCGGTACTTGCTTTTGGGTTTTTAAGATAATTTGCTAAATGCGGAAGGATTTCTTTCGGATAAATATCTGGTTGTAAAAAAGGGAGCATTAAATGTTGAAAAACGGTTTTCCAATGTTTTCCGTGTGGTTGTACACGTCCGAATTTTTTATGCGTAACATGATGCGCAATTTCATGAATTAAAGTTAATAGAAATTGATGAGGATTTAAATTGTTATTAACGGTAATTTGAGTTTGCCCGTTCGGAAAAGTCCTAAAATCACCATGCTTTGTTTGTCGCTGACTTACAATTTTAAGATTGATTTTATGCTCGTTAATTAAATAACAAACTAACGGAACAGATTTTTCTGGTATGTATTTTTGTAGGATGTTATTCATTCTTGTTTTTTATCAATCCAACTGCTAATTTTTCTGTGATTGAATATAATCAAGTATCCGATTAAAATATTTATTCCAGTTATAGTCCACCTTAGGTATTCTTTTTTATTATATGAATTATCAACATACATTTTTGATTCGGTAGAGTATTTAAAAGAGTAAAAGCAATGGCTAATAAATTCGGGAATATTTTCAATAAAAAGAATTAACCCGACAATTAAGATCGATAACTTAATTATTTCTCTAGAATTTAAGTTCCCTAAATTAACTTTTTCTTCTATAAAACCTTTATTAAGGTTTAAAAAAGATATGAGGAAATCAGTTTTGAAAAATAATAAAACAAATAATAATATATATGCAATAGGGCTTGTAAAATACCAAAGAGTAGATAAAGAAATAAAATTATTTAAAGCAAAATTAAGAATGGTTTCGATAAACGAGATAATTCCCCAAAAAGCAAAATAAATAGAAAAAAGTTTTATAAATAATTTAAAAATATCTTTAATATACATAGTCGTTTTTTAAGGCGTTGAACTAGAAACTTGTAAAACTTTTCCGTTGTAAAACTTATTTCCTGTTAAGGCGAAATCAAAAATATAGTTTGCCATTTCTTTAGCAGATAACGGAGCTACATATCCAGGAAAAGCTTCTTCTAGCATTTCTGTTTGTACAGCACCTAAAGCCAATACGTTAAAAGCAATTTGTTGCTCTTTATATTCTTCGGCTAATAATTCAGATAAAGTAATAACTGCTCCTTTTGCTGAACTGTATGCTGCTAGTCCAGGAAACTTCATGCTTCCTTGAATTCCACCCATAGAACTTACTGTAACTACATGGCTACCTTTTTGCATAAACGGAATTAATTGTTTTGTTAATTCAGCAACAGCAAAAACATTTACTTTGTATACTTCCTCAAAATCGGTAGTAGTTAATTCGGTAAAAGGTTTGTTAATTAACTTACCAGCGTTGTTAATTAATATATCTACTTTATTCCATTCGGTTTTAATAAAATCAGTCGCTTTTTTTATGTCAGATTCGTTAGATAAATCAACTGAAATTGTTCTAATATTTTTATGATTAACTGCATCTAAAGGTTTTGTATTTCTTGATAACGCTAATACATTATTACCTTGTTTTGCAAAATGTTGCGCTAATTCAAAACCAATTC
>JAHDHE010000036.1 GCA_020631475.1 Tenacibaculum sp.
GGCAAGTAACCAATGACGAATTATTGGGAAATATATTTGCTAATTTTTGTATCGGAAAATAAACATGTTTTCCTTTAGTAATATATTACTTTCTATTAATTGACATTCAGTTACTTATGTAAATTTATTTTGGATTTTATTTTCTTTATATTGATGTTATTTATACTTTTATTACACCAAAAGTACATCTCCAAAGCATTTATTATACAGAAGGTGTACCAAAATACACCTCTACATGAAGATAACTCTAAAACAAAAAAAGCTTAAAAGTGGAAAGTCAAGTCTTTATATAGAATATTATAAAGGGTCATCAATTGATTCCAATGGAAAGAAAATTCATAATAGAGATTTTGAGTATCTCAAACTTTATTTAATTGATAATCCAAATGGTTCAAAACAAAAAAAAGAAAATAAAGAAGTACTTGAACTAGCAAATAATATACTTAGCATAAGACAAGCCGACTATATTCAAGGAAAGCATAATCTTCGAAACAATCAAAAAAACAAACTTCTCTTCCTTGAATATTACAATCAATTAAAAGAAGAGAGATATGAAAGTAAGGGGAATTATGATAATTGGGATGCTGGATTAAAACATATAGAACGCTTCTGTCCTCCTAATTATACTTTAGGTGATATTAATGAACAATTCATTAAAGATTTTAAGAAATATTTATCCCAAGATGCCACAACAAAAAGCGGTACTCCCCTAGCACAAAATTCCAAGTATACCTATTTCAATAAATTTAGAGCTTCAATTCGACAAGCATTCAATGATGGATATTTAGAAAAGAATTTCATTAATAACGTAAAAGGATTTGATCAAGCAGAATCAACACGAGAATATTTAACACATTCCGAATTACAGGCTTTGGCGAAAGCTAAATGCAAATATCCAGTACTTAAGAATGCCTTTATATTTAGCTGTCTAACCGGATTAAGATGGAGTGACATTAATAAAATGACATGGAGTGAAGTAAGAGATGAGAACCAAGGCACAAGAATTATTTTCAGACAATTAAAAACTGATGGTTTAGAATATCTATACATATCTCCACAGGCTAGAGAATTAATGGGCAAAAGATCTGATGAAAGCGGAAGAGTATTTGTTGGTTTGAAGTATGGAGCTCATTTTAATGCCCAAATTCTGCGTTGGTGCATGAATGCCGGAATAACGAAACATATTACCTTCCATAGTGGAAGACATACTAATGCGGTATTACTTTTAGAAAATGGAGCTGATATATACACTGTCTCAAAAAGACTAGGTCACAAAGAACTACGAACTACAGAGATTTATGCCAAAATTGTTGATTCTAAAATGAAAGAAGCTGCCAACTTAATACCTGATTTAACGTTACAACTATGAAAAAAATATTTGACTTTACACTAACATCAGCATTAAGGATAAGCGATTATATTAATACATTGATTAAAAACACAAAAATTAAAATCACTCAATATCAATTGCATATTATTTACTTATTAATGGCTATAATCCTAATACTTGGACTAACTGCTATGCTATCAAATAATACTAGCAACTTACTTCTTACAATTTACTGTATAATACTATTTTTAAATTTACTTTTTGTGAGCGCTGCTATTTATGCCTTTGAAAATAACATTAAGGTTATTAAAACAGAGGGTATATGGATTACAACTAAAATAGTTGGAACTGAAAATCTAAATAATCATAAAAACTTAGATAAACCTACAATAGAGTTAAATGTTTCATCTGAAAATAATCAAGAAAAAGAGAAAATTCAAAAAATGATTGAATTCATAAAAAAACACAATTATTTTAGATCTGATAATCTTGATACTGATTTAAAAAATTTATTAGAGCTAAATTTTTATAAAATAAAAAAGTATTCAATTCATGCCACTTATAGTTCTCCCATAGTAACAGGAAGAATTTTATTTCAGTTATATGATTTAAACTATTTTACTGAAGAACAATTAAAAGAGGTATATAAATCCGAAAAAATTGCTATTCGAGGAACAAAATTGAAAGGCAATTATTCTGATCATAAATTTAAACTAATCACCAAAAATAATCTTTACAGCAATGATTTGGTTAACATACCTAAAAATTAAAAAAATAGCATCTAAAATCTATTGCTTAGTATAGTTTTTCATTGTTTACACATGCCAAAATACTGGCACCATTGACTTTCCCATACCTTTATTTCGAATTCATAAACAAAGGCAAGCGCTTGTCCATTCTTTAATCCTTATTAAAAAAGCAATGGATATTATTATTTTAAACGAAAGATTAAGTAGAATTGAAAAATTACTACTAGGAACTAAAAAGGTTTTAACTTTTGAAGAAGCATGCGATTACTCTGGCTACAAAAAGAGTTATATGTATAAGCTAACTTCTTCGAACCTCATAGAACATTCTAAACCCAACGGAAAATCTATTTTCTTTTCTAAAGATAAACTAGATACATGGCTTTTATCTAATAGAAGTAAATCAAGTTTAGATTTAGAAAAGGAAGCAAATAGCTATGTTTTAAAACATAAAAGATAGATATGAAAAAGGATGGATTTATAATTCAACCTAATCATATTTCAACTGCACGTTTTAATCTTTCAGCATTAGAAAAAAACATCATTTATATAATTGTAGATAAGCTGCAATTACGAATGACTATGAAAACTACTAATGAATTTACTGAACAAGAGGTCAAGATTCTAATTAAGACAATAGAAAAAAACAACAATTACTCTAGAGTCAAAAATGCAGTTAAATCATTAGGTTCAAAACACGTTGAATTTGAAATTAATATACCAGGAACGAATAAGATAAAAAAAACCTTAACCGTTCTGACAAGTGGCTATGACTATATACCATATTCAGGAGAAATTGCTTTTAAAATTCCCTCTTCTGCCTGTATATTTTTCTGCTACATAGGTGGTGGGTTCACAGCTTTTCAAAAATGTATTGCTATAAGCTTGAACTCCATTTTTTCAAAACACATGTATGAATTATGTTGTAGATGGAAAGATAGAGGTGGGTATACTTGTACAATAGAAGATTTAAGATCTTACCTATTAATAGAAAATAAATATTTACAATTAGCCCATCTTAGAAACAAAGTTTTAAATACCGCACTAAAGGAGTTAAAGCTAAAGGGAGATTACTATTTCACTTATCAGCTTATTAAAAAGAATAGCAGAAAGTTTACGGATATCAATTTCAAAATACATAAGAACACCCTAAATCAAGAGCATACTTTCTTAGGTGTTGATGAGTCGAAATATAATTATACCTATAGATTTTTATGTGTTTTTTACCCCAATTATTTAGATGATAAGGCACTAAGGTATATTGAAGAAATCTCAAACAATGGTAGTCTAAATTTTGCCTTTCAGCGTTTTAAAAACTTGGATAAAGAATATACATCCGGAGTTAAAACCAAGAAAGATATACGCAACTTACTAGACTACGTCATCCTACCTGAATATAATGTCAAAAAACGTCCTGTAAAAACAAAATCACACCTATCATAATCTAAGTGTGATATCATTGAATGTTTAGTAGAAAAGTGTGATTTACTTTAGTCATAAGGTGTGATTACAAAAATAAATCTTAGTCGAAAGGTGTGATTTAAATCCCCTAACTCCTTTAAAATAAGCGAACGAAAGCACATACAATAAGTAAACCTATAATTTATAATACAAGTTAAAGAAACTTAAAAAAAATGCAGATGAAAGAAAAAAGAATAACGTGCAGAAGCGCCCGAAATTTTTGTCTAGTGAAAATACTAGAAAATTTAGGTCACTTCCCCACAAGAAAAACGGAAAAAGAAGCTTGGTTTCTAAGTCCTTTCAGGTCAGAAACCCAAGCCTCTTTTAAGATATCTCTGGCGCTCAATCGATGGTACGACCATGGAATGGGAAAAGGAGGAAATAGCATTGATTTTTTATCACTGCTTTTAAACTTTTCGGTAAAAGAAGTTTTAACATATTTAAGCAACGACTTAGCTTTTTCTTTTCATCAGCCGCCGCTCAAAATAAAAGAAACGAAAAAAACCCAAATCCTAACAACTAAAACTATTAGTCACCCTGCTCTTTTAACCTATTTGAAAAATAGAAAAGTCTCTATAGAAATAAGCAGACAATATCTAAAAGAAGTAACATTTGAACAAAGCAACAAATCGCTATTTGCTTTAGGACTTGAAAATCATTTAGGAGGCTGGGAGCTTCGTAACAAGTTTCAGAAAACATCTAGCTCGCCCAAATCTTATTCGTGGTTTAAAAGAGATAAAAAACGACTCATTCTAACTGAAGGCATGTTTGATTTTCTTTCAATTGCAACTATTAATCCAACTTTAGTTAGTGAATCAGATATTTTGATTCTAAACTCCATAGCATTTCTCTCTGATATCGAACCCTTACTTTCTAATTATGATAAAGTAAGATTGTATTTGGATAATGATAATGCCGGTAATTCAACAACTGAAATTTTAAAGCATCAATTTAATACTACAGTTGATTGTAGACATGAGTATAAAGGCTACAAAGATTTAAACGAAAAAATAATAGCATGGAATTAGGAAGAGGATTTGACCCAAGAAATAGAGGTCCAAAAAGAGAACGTAATTTAAAATTAGAACGTAAACTAGAACGAAAAAGGAAGTTAGAAAAAAAATTAAAAAGAGAAGAAGATGCTAGGTACAAAGAAATGCATACTATCCATCTTTCATATGATATGTTACTAGAACAGGATAGTTTGACTTTAAAGATTGAACCAGACCTTAGACAACGGAATGAATCGGCGGGAAGTAACTCAAGATGGGTATCTGTGGACACAATCTTGACTACTCCCGATGGTCGCAGTTCAAAAAAACAAGCAAATGCAAAAGACGAAATCATAAAATTTAGATGTACGACCTATGAAAAAAAAATGCTAGTAATTAAAGCTAAAACAGCTGGATTAACTCTAAGTGAATATTTCAGACGGGTAGCTTTTGAACAGAAGATTGTAGAGCGTTTGACCGATTCTGAAATTGAAATTTATCAGATGCTTGTAAAATATCACAACAATTTTAAAGTGATAAGTAATTCATTCAAGAAGAAAGACGCTAAGCTAACAGAAGAAATATTAGAGGTTGCTAAAGCTATAAAAGAACAATTAAAAAAGTTTGATCCATGATAGGTAAAGGAAAAGCAATCTCACACACAAGCGCATCAATTGCTTATGGATGGGACCAAGAGAAAAATGCAGAAATAGTTTTTAAACAACATTTAGTGGGAGAAAACCCAAATGAAATTACTAAAGAATTTGAATTGGTTCAGGCTCAAAATTACCATTGTAAAAACAACACTTTTTCATTTGTAATCAGTCCAACTATTGAAGATGGAAGAAAGTTAAAAAACAAAGACTTAAATACCATTTGCAAAAAATTTATGAACGAATTACATCTTAAGGAAAGACAAGCAATAGCGTTTGTTCATCGTGACAAAATTACACACATCCATTTGTATATTAATCGTATTGATTTTAAGGGAGTGGCTTTCAATGATAGGCTTATAGGTGTTCGTAGTCAAAGAGCAGCTGAAGCGGTTGCCGAGAAAATGCAATTAAAAACTGTAAGGCAAGTACAATTTGAAAAAGAGTTTAACCTTAAGGAATTACGCCAAGAAGTACAAAGAAGACATAATCTGACATTAAAACAATTTAAACCAAAATCATTTGAACAATACATAGATGCTATGGCAAGAAATGGAGTTAAAGTAATTCCCTCAATTAATAAAGCTAACAAGCTACAAGGTTTTAGGTTCGAATATAACGGTCAAAATCTAAAAGGAAGTGAAATACATAGAACAATGACAGGATCAAATATTGGCAAAGAAATAGCTCAGAATACTGGGGTAGAAAAATTCATTAAACAAAGTAAAAACTTAAACCTAATGGGAAAAACTGTAGAGATGTCAACCAATATGTTATTAAGCATAGCTAAAACAACTATTAAAAAAACAATAACTCAAGGAATTGGATACTAAAACTAAACACATGACGAAAATTGAACAATTAGCAGCACTATTAGTGGCAGAGCTGAAGGAATTTGAAAAAGGCATTTCTAAGTTAGAAAGTTTAGAAACCAAAATCCGTAACACTAAGGTAGAGTTGAATTTAAAAGAACTAAAACCATTATTAGAGGCACATGAACAATCACTAAAATTGAGTAAGAAGCAACAAGACACTTACCTAGACCGTTTACAAACGGTAGTTAAAAATGCGAGCTTCTATCCTAAATGGGCAATCATCACTTTTATGAGTATGATTTTGCTATGCTGTTTAATATCATTTTATGCGTACACAGTTAAGACAGACACAACGGAAAAAGAAAAAATAGCATACACTAAAGGAGAAAAGGCAGCGACGGAGTATATAAATCTGTATTTAAGTGAGAATCCTAAGGCTCTAGAACGTTACAAAAAATGGTCTGAATCCAAATAACTTACCTCATAGCCAAGTTGGTGCGCCCTATCCGGTTTTTGCTTAACGTTTATCTACCGGAACACTACAAAAACCGGACAGGATCCAAGCGCAGTTAAATTATGGTAAGATTTGGGTGAAAAAATTATGAGATAGTTTTAAGCGTTCTTTTTCTTTTGCAATTGGAGATACTTAATTTCCTTATCTATTATATTATTATATAATTTATTATCATCAGTAAGTTCACTTAACATCTCAGCTAGTTTAAGTTTCAAAATATGTTCATCTATCATAGAAATAAATAATTCTAAATATGCCAAACGAACATCTGAAATACTTTTTTCCGTAGTCTTATGATAGTTAATTTCATCAATTACAGAACTAATTTTTGTCTCTGCAAATTTTCCGATATACACTCCATCATCAAAAAAGAAATTATCTGCGAGCAAATCATGAATATTTGCCCCGAAAGTTTTTTTCTTCTTAGGTTCTTGAATTGCTTCATTCTGGGATACATTTAAGAACATAATATTGTTGGAAGGAATATCAGAAAGAATGAATGGTGAATGAGTAATAAAAGTAATATTAATTGATTTTATATTTTTCAAACTGATTGCTTGAATACTATTAAGTAAATAGTTAATATATTTTCTTTGTAAATCAGGATGGAAATACAGTTCTATTTCCTCTAATACTATATTTACATTGCTATACTGAATTTTATTATCAGTAACAGAATTTAAATTAGTTAAATGATAAAGTATAGAACTAACAGAATAAGTAAGTTGTTTTTCTCCAGAACTTAACGACGAAAAAAATATTTCACTATTCTGACTACTATTTCTAAGGATTATATCAGAATTAAATATTGGAGGTGGAGTTAATTCAATTATAGAATAATTTGGATTGTCCTTGCGTATATTCTCTATTATTTTTGAAATTTCTTCAATACTTATACTTTGACCATTTTCTAAATTTAGTTTATTAAAATATAGATAGTTTAATGTTTGTTTTAATTTAAAAGTGATATGGCTATTGTCTTCGCTCAGTTTCTCAAAAAACCTATCTAACTTTTTTTCATTAAATTCCTTCTTACCTCTTAAAAAATATTTTTTATATTCATCATATTTAAGTGTTATACTTATAAGTTTATAAAGAATATATGCTCTCGCCCTATTGTAAATCTTTGGATTGAAATTAGTCAGGTTAAAATCAAACTCTGAATTATAAATTACTTTGAATAAACGCCTTACCAGGTCATCTCTATAAGTATTACTAAATTTAGATAAACCAAACCACACATCTTTTTTTTCATACAGCAATACCTTTAATTTTGCATCCTTTAATTTAAAAACTATATCCGTCGCTTCTAAATTATCACCTATCTTTCTAAAATTAAAATCTTCCTTACTTAAAGGGCTTATGAGGTTTGAAAGTAACCTTTGTTTAACCAGGTTGTTTTCTGTATTAATATTAGAATTCCCCCTATTTCTCATAGGATTAAAAACCACTGGAGTTTGATAAGAATCATTTTTATGAAATAACTTTTCAATCCACTCACCCTCAAAATCACTGTTATAAGCATAATGTGAATAATTTATTACCTCCGTATAAAAGAGCTTTCTTAAGGAGAAATTATTAATTGGTTTAGAATTAGCAGTGAAATTGACAATGTTGTTTTCAATCTTAGGTAAGAAGGATATAACTTCATAATTCGAACCATTGACCGTTACCTTATAAAGTATATCCGTTTTATAATAAAATTCAACTTTTAACTTTGAAAGAACTTTAATATCTGGAAGTATAGTTTTTTCCGGATTTCCTTCTTCATATTTAAAATTTGAAGCGATATTATTAATTGCCCTAAATAGCAATTCTACTACAGTACTTTTCCCTGAACCATTTTTGCCTACAACTGCAGATATATTTATTTTGAGTTTACCTTTATCATATAAATTATCAGGATAACTACTCGTATATATTACTTTCTCAATGTTATTTTCAACAAAAATTTTATAATCCTGATGAAAATAATAAAGTTCCTCTACCTTTAAAACTTTCAGATATTTAGATGAACACCCTTTGAGCGGTTTAATGGCGATAATCTTAAAACTCATTGCTATTTTATTATACCTATTTCTCTTAAAATATCCCTTTTCATTCTACTTAAAGGGCGTTTCTCAAAATTATCTTCGTCTAAATATGTACCAAAAGCCAATCTATATATTTCTTCTTCCGATATAGCTAAGCCATCAAACAAAGTTGCTAGTTTTTTTAAATAATCATTTGAATAAACCTTACGGATTTTCAGTAATTCTTTAATTTCATCTTCATGCGTCTCATAAATTTCCTTTAATTTAAAAGCTTTAATCGTTGTTTCCTCTTTTAAAGATGAATGATTAATCTTAAACCTGTAAGTATTATACTTTGTATTCTCGTAACTATATTTTATACCGATTTTTTTATCTAAATAAGGGTGAACAAAATCTGATATAGCAAAATCAGTATTTCCCTTAACTGAACTATTGCATACATGACAACTTGGAATTAGATTAAAAAAAGACAAAGCAAGCAATGGATACCTACTTTTTGGAAACCAATGATCAAACTCTGGTCTGGTAATTTTCTTTGGATTGCTAACTGTTTTAGTATAAAGTCTATTACAATATATACAAGTATCTATTTTTAAGTATTCTGCTAATTTATATGCCCTATATACTTTGAGGTCTTCATGCTTCTTAGAAAAAGAATTTTCGTAATTAAATATTTTCCTAATTACCTTATTAATAGCATTGTATTTAGTTCGGTTTCTTTTTTGTTGAGTAGTAGATAAATCAACATACTTAACATGTGCATTTTCTTTAAATAAATAATAACCTTCTAAAGATGAGTTATCTATACTGTCGTAGAAATCATTATTTAATTGAACCAGCTCCTTCGGTCTTGACACCAACAAAGCAGTAAGCTTCTCGTTCGTCAAATAATTTTTAACACTTTCATTCTGACAGTTAGAAACTCTTTTCTTCAGTGTATCTAATAAGCCAATTTTATGTTTATCTAATGCTTCCTTTATTTTGACTTTATCAGGATCTATATAGTTCATAAATTATTTCTTTTATTTGTCAAATAATCTATTTCTTTTTGAAGCATTTCTTTTTCCATGCTAACATCTCCTTTTAACTCACCAATCATTTCCGATAATTTAAAACGTAACACAGGCTCGTCTATTAAAAAAATTACTTTGCTATGCATTTCTAATTCTTCTATAAAATTAGAATCCCTTTTATCAGGATTTTTATTATTATTAATCCAACTAATAGTTGTTTCAATTTTTTCTTTTGCAAAATCACCAATCAATCCTTCATCAACAAAAAATGAATCTGCTAGTAATTCATGTATGTTTGCTCCAAATGACTTTTTAGGTCTATCTGCATCTCCTTGATGAAAAACTTTAATTGAATTATCATCTAATCGTTTTAGATAACTAATCTTATCATTCGGTAAATCTGATAAAGTCAAAGCATCATGAGTTGTAAATATTATTTGTATTGTAGGGTTCTGTTTTAAATCTGAAAACATTTCGGATAAAGTTTGATTTATAGTCCAAATAAACTTTTTTTTCCAAATTGCATGATAACCTTGTTCTGGCTCGTCCAAAAGAAGAACATAAGAGTCTTTTTTTTGAAATTGAGATTTATCCCTTTTAATAAAGTCGAAAACTGAGCTATACAAATTTAAAAGAGACTGTTCTCCTGTAGACATTTTTCGAGAAGGTTTTACATTAAAAACTCTGAACTCAAATTGTAAATATTGAAATGTATCGTGTAAATTTTGATATAAGAAAAAGAGTTCTCTTAAAATACTTTGTGTATTGCTGTTGTTAACTTTTAAAACTAACTCTGTTTTACTATCTGTTGTTTTAAAAATTTCATAATTCTTTTTGACAAAAGCGTATAATTCATAAACTCGATTATATCTCAGAATTGTCTGAATTGCATGATTTTTAATTTTATTAAAATCAAAACCACCTGCTATTTGAGAAATTTTATCTGCCTTAATTTCTTCAATTAATTTCTCATAATTCTCAAATTTTATCCCTATTTCCTCTAAGTTTAAAAATAAAATTTCGTCAATATTATCAAGACGTTTCTTTAAAAATAATTCTAACTTTTGTTTAAAATTTTCTTGCTCAAGGATTTCTTCGAATCCTATGGAAAAACCATTACCATTTGTACTTGCAAACGTATCATCAGTAACTAGTAGAGAAAGTACAAAAACTTCAAAATTCTTCAAAAACTCTTCGTTCTTATGAATCATTTCTTCTGATCCGTAATCATAAGAATTCCATAACATATTAAGCTGCTCTGTTATAGATTTACCAATTGTAGCTTTTTTATAAAATTCATTATCCAAGAATTTTGATTTTTCCAAATTATTGATTGAAAGAGAAACATCACTATAATAAGGGAGTTCGGGATATTTTAAATTTAAAGACTCACCTCTATTATAAAGAAAAAAAACCTGTCTTAATATAGTATCATGGTAATACTCAACCAAACTATCCTTAATATGATTAGATTCTGAAATTGGACTATTAATATCCTGAAGTGTATAGTCTAAAACATTAGTATAATATAAAGGAAAAGGGCTTCTGTCATAAGTTATACTTTCAAATTCAAAATCCCAATTAAGTTTGTTTTTCGTAGTATTTTGTATATAAATTTTATCACCTTTACCATAAATAGCTAAAGAATTAGATTTTGGCTCTTGGTTCAGTACTCTCATTAATGAAGTTTTACCTACCCCATTATTTCCAACAATAGCGCTAATATTAGTAATACCATCATTGTAAAAGCCTTCTATATAACTTAAATTATCTTTTTTAGTAATATTTAAATAATCCTCTTCTTTAGCAAATTCAAAAATATATTTTCCTCCAAAATTTAAATATATCGGTTCATCATAAAGAAAATGCTCATCGATGTAAATTGCTAGAATTTCCATTTTTACTCTGTTTATTTAATTTTCTTCTGCCTAAGCATAATTAACTAATTCTTTGCAAAAAAAATGATCTTACTATGAACAATCATAAAAACCAACACATCCCCAAACTTCTTATTCTTCATCACTGATCGTAATCCCGGCAACTTCCACATTTTTCAATGCTAACAACAGCTCTTCTCGGAATTGGTCAAAATCGCCATTGACATCAATACACCCACCAAACTCATAGGTAAAACGGTATGCTTCATAGCTTTCAAAATTACTTTTATTGCCATTTTCATCTGTATCAAAGTTTTGTACATCCTTAGAGAACTCCATTTTGTAATCTGAAAAAGCTATTTGATAGGTGCTATGTTCGTACTCAAAGGATACAAATGCATTCTTTTTTGGTTTTTTTGGCAATTCATTGATTTCTTCTAAAACCGCATTCAAATTTCTTGCAGGGCTATAGCCTAATGCTTTAATTTTTAAGTCTTGAAAAAAATCTTTTAACAGAAGTATTGTACCCTTATTTAAGTTAATGTAGTTCTCTCTTTCTATGAAAAGTATAAACTCCTCTAAATAGCCATGTTTACCTAATGAAACAATCTCATCATCAGATTCATAACTAAAATCATTTTTAATAAATTCTATTGGGGAAATGGAATCATACCCATTTTTAATCAAAAATTTATTGACACTGTTGATTGTTTTTTCTAAAGAAGCCAAAGAAGAAAAATCATCTATCTCAAATACCTTAAACACACCTATTTCATCATTTATCTCTACATCAAAGCTTTTTGCATCTTCCTTAATGCTTGGAAAATTATCTCTTAATTTCATAAACTTCCGTATTTAGTATTCTCCTCAGCAACCATACCCAACTCCTGCTTAACCTCTCCAACAGTAACCTGCCCATTCATTAACATAGGTAATAACCAATCGCGAAGAGCTGAGAGTTTTTGGTTTTGTTTTTTATTGGTTCTAATATTATCAAACATTGGTTTAATTTGATTGTGAAATAAGTTAATATAATCATCAGAAGGAATTAAACATTTAGATTCTGTTAAATCATCTTTAGTTATACCTTTAATTATACTTCCTGTTGCTTGAATCTTAAATCTCTCTATTTCTTGAAGCAATAAATAATAAACTAATTCTGAAAGCCTTTCTTCAATTGGTCGTACAGCTGCAACTCCCCGACCTAAGCAAAATTCTTGTTCAGAATAAACTAGATTACCAATTGTAGCTCTAATACATAACACCATATCATCTTTTTGACATAATCTAGTTGGCTCAGTTGTAAATGTTCTCCCTTTTAAAACTCCATTTTCATAATCAGCTGGACCATTAAGTAATGGCGTACCAACTCTTTCTTTGTTATAGGTAGAACCTTTAGGCGATTGTCCCATTATACATTTTGAAATATTTTGAAGCTCCTTCACCTCCCAACCCTTAGGAATCTCACGTTTCAACGCTTCATTATAAACCATTTTACCACCAGACGATTTATAAGGTTTACCATGAGCATCTGGAAAATCGAACTGAACAAACCAATAATCGTAAAGCGTTTTTGCCATCGCTTCTAATTCTTGATTTATTTTGTTGTTGACTTCTATTTTGGCATCCAAATCGGAAAGGACTTTGGCTATTTGTTTTTGAATTGATAAATTAGGTATAACACATTTGTAATCTAATAATTGATTTTTAGTTAAATTGGGAAAAACAGAACCCATTGAACCACCCAATAAACCTGATAAATTTTGCTCAATCAAACCTCTTACGAAAGCATTTAGATGACTACCTTCCATATGTCGAATTGCAGCTAAACCTCTGCCTATTGCATATTTCTGATCTGCAATATTCATTCTTCCAGTAGTTGAACCTCTAACGCAAAACAGTATATCTAATTCTTCTGAAAATCTATTTCCTTTAGTTGTAAATTGTTTTGGAATAGGGTGTTTTGAAGTAAATTCTGCTGGACCATTTAATAAAGGAATTCCGTCACCATCAGCATTTACGAACATAGATTTTGGTGATTGTCCCATTTCAATATAAAGCAAATCTTTAAAGGATAAAATTGAAGCTTTATTCATACTTTAATCTTTTAAAATTATTCTGAATCTCTTTTTCCAAACTTATAGATTCAGCAAATAAGCTTTCTAAATTGGTTTCAAACCCATTCATTTTAGTTTTAAATTCTTCCGCAGTAATATCTATATATTCAATTTTAACTTCAAAATATTGCCCTGCACTTAGGCTGTAGTTTTTAGCTTTAATATCGTCGTAAGACACCACCACAGATAAATCGTCTTTGGCTTCTTTCGTATTAAAAAGATTTATAATTTGTTGTTCTTCGGCTTCACTTAAAACGGTTTTTTGGTTTTTACCTTCTTTTACTTTGGTTCCTAAATTAGAGGCATCTACCAACACCACATCTTTTGTATTGGTTTTATCTAAAAACAAAATACTAACGTTGGTTCCTGTAGTTGCAAAAATATTAGAAGGCATAGACACTACACCTGCTAGCATTTTACTTTCTACCAGTTTTTTTCTAATTTTTTTATCGATACCAGATTGTGCGGTTATAAAACCTGTTGGTACAACAATAGCTGCTTTACCTTTTGGCGTTAAACTGTGCATAATATGTTGTATAAACAGCAAGTAAATAGCCATAGAGTCTTTCTTGCTTTTAGGAATATTTGGTATTCCTGCAAAAAAACGTTCTTTATTAGCTTTACTGTCTAAATCTGCGCTGTAATCACTAAAATCTAGCTTAAATGGTGGGTTAGAAACTATATAATCGAACTTTTCTAATTGTCCGTTGTCTTGTTTGTGATACGGACTTAAAATGGTATTGCCTTGTATAATGTTTTGTATGGAATGTACCAGATTGTTTAAAATAAGATTTAAACGCAATAAAGCAGACGATTTTTGCGAGATATCTTGCGAGTAAATAGTACACTTATCTTCGCCAATAGCGTGTGCAATATTCATTAACAAGGTTCCCGATCCTGCACTTGGGTCGTAACATGTTACATTATTTACATCCTCTCGGGTTACCAAACAGGCTGCCATGATCTTTGCAACTGCATGTGGTGTAAAATACTCGGCATATTTACCACCACTATTAGTGTTGTAATCTTTAATCAAGTATTCAAAAATAGTAGCAAAAAAATCAAACTTCTTTGTGAAGATATGTTCAAAACTAAAGGCTACCAACTTATTAACCAAAGCCTTACAAAATGCATCTCTATTATCAGAAACATATTTACTTAGATTTTCAAACAAAACAATCTTTTCGCCCCCTTGTGTTAGTACAGAAAATATATCACTATTATTTTTTGCAACATCTAATAAGGTCTGGTCAAAAATCTCAGCAAATTTGGGTTGATTTTGTTGCTCAAATAAACGGGACAAGAAGTTTTGTGGAGCAATACGTGCCGTATTCTCACTTATTTGCATTCCCAGTAGTTCTAACTCATCATCAGAATATTTTTTAAGAGCTTCATCAAAATCCGCTGCTTCTGCCAAGTTTGGCTCTAATTGTTTTAATTCATATACATATTTGTCATTTAAGAACTTGTATAAAAATACTTGGGTGATAATCTTAAATTCGTTTCCGTCATTTCCTAAACCATATTGTGCACAAACGCTTTTAAGGTCGTCTATAAGTGCTTTGGTTTGGGTTTCAAATTGCGCTGTACTTGTCATTATATATTTTGACTATTATTTATTATTGTTTCTATTTAATACACTTA
>JAHDHE010000037.1 GCA_020631475.1 Tenacibaculum sp.
GAGATTTCTTTAAAGGGTCGTGGGAGATTACCACGTTGATAGGCTATAGGTGTAAGTGCAGTAATGTATGTAGCCGAGTAGTACTAATAACCCATAGGCTTATGTATAGTCTTGCCCTCCTAGTGAGGGCAAGCGAAACTCTTTGATTTTTTACAATATGATTTTATCAATATGTTAACTTATACAGTTGAAATATACTGAAACGATTTAAGGTGATTATTGCAATGGGGCTCACCTCTTACCATTCCGAACAGAGAAGTTAAGCCCATTTGCGCCGATGGTACTGCCAATGGTGGGAGAGTAGGTCGTTGCCTTTCTTTTTAAACCTCCAATCTAATATAGATTGGAGGTTTTTTTTTGCTACAAAATGAAATCAATTTTGATAAATTATCTGTGTTGATAATACTAAATGCCTTAATTTTGTTTTAAAATCTTAGAATGAATAAGGCAATTTATATCGCTGCTAGTGAAGCAAATTCAGGGAAATCAATGTTGAGTCTTGGTTTAATGCAGTTATTACTTCGAAAAAAACCGAAAGTAGGTTATTTTAGACCTATTATTGACAATCCTAAAGGCAATAGTAAAGATAATCATATAAACACAGTTTTAAATTTCTTCAACCTTAAGAGTAATTATGATGATTGTTATGCTTTTACGCGATCGGAATTAATAACAATGTTAAACAATGATAAAGAGGATGAAGTAATTAACTTAATAATTGAAAAATACAAGAAATTAGAAGAAGAGAATGATTTTGTTGTTGTTGAAGGAACTGATTTTTCTGATCATGGTGCTATCATAGAAATGGATTTGAATGTTTTGATAGCTAAAAATCTTGGTATTCCTGTAATTATTGTTTCTGGCGGTGTTAAAAAAACATTAGATGAGTTTATTCAAAGTTTACGTTTAACATACGATTCATTTGTAAATAAAGATGTTCAGGTTATTGCAGTTGTAGCCAATAAGGTTCAAGAAGAAAATATTGATATTGTATTAAAAGAAGTAGGTTATAATTTACCTAAATCAGTTTCTGTAAATGCTATCCCGATTAATAAGCGATTAAACAATCCAACGATAAAAGAATTTTTAAAAGAGATTAATGCTAAGGTTTTATTTGGTGAAGAATTTTTAAATAATACAACAGGAGATCTTAAAGTTGGAGCAATGCAACTATCACATTTTTTACATCATTTAACTGATGATAGTGTTGTGGTTACACCTGCAGATCGTTCAGATATATTATTAGGCACATTGCAAGCAAATATTTCAAGTAATTATCCATCAATTTCTGGAATCATTTTAACAGGAGGAATTGAATTAAATCCTTCTATAATTAAATTGATTGAAGGTTTAGAAAAAATAGTTCCTATTTTATGGGTGAAAGAAGGAACTTTTGGAATAACTTCTAGATTAGGAGCAGTTAGATCTCATATTTATGCTGAGAATATTGATAAGATTAAAATGTCTATCAATATATTTGAAAAGTATATTGATGTAACTGCTTTAAATGAAAAGTTGACAAGTTATAAAGGAACAGAAGTTCTTACACCAAGAATGTTTCAATATAACTTATTAAAAAGAGCAAGAGAAGAACGCAAACATATTGTATTACCAGAAGGTAATGATGATAGAATTTTAATTACTGCATCACAGTTACAAAAATCGGATGTTGTTAAATTAACACTTTTAGGAAAAAGAGTGAATATTGAAGCTTCAGTAAAACGATTAAATATTTCTTTTGATTTTGAAAAAACAGAAATTATTAATCCTATTGACTCAGATTATTTTCAAGATTTTTCAAACACTTTATATGAGTTAAGAAAGCATAAAGGGTTAAGTCCTGCAATGGCTGAAGATTTAATGGCGGATGTTTCTTATTTCGGAACAATGATGGTATATAAAGGAATAGCAGACGGAATGGTTTCTGGTGCTGCACATACCACACAACATACTATTAAACCAGCTTTACAGTTTGTAAAAACAAAACCAGGTTTTTCAGTAGTATCATCAATATTCTTTATGTGTTTAGAAGACAGAGTTTCGGTATTTGGCGATTGTGCTATTAACCCAAATCCGTCAGCAGAAGAGTTGGCAGAAATAGCAATTTCATCGGCAGATTCGAGTATTGCTTTTGGAATTAATCCAAAGATAGCAATGTTATCATACTCATCTGGAAGCTCAGGAAAAGGTGAAGACGTTGAAACTGTTAGAAAAGCAACGGAAATAATAAAAGAAAAACGCCCAGATTTAAAAGTTGAAGGTCCTATTCAATACGATGCGGCTGTTGATCCATCAGTAGGAAAAAAGAAATTACCAAATTCAGAAGTAGCAGGTCAAGCCAACGTACTTATTTTTCCAGATTTAAATACAGGTAACAATACATACAAAGCAGTACAAAGAGAAACAGGAGCATTAGCGATTGGACCAATGTTGCAAGGATTAAACAAACCTGTTAATGATTTAAGTAGAGGCTGTACTGTAGATGATATTTTTAACACTGTAATTTTAACGGCAATTCAAGCTCAAGAATAATCTATTATAATATAACGTATGAAAATTTTAGTTATTAATTCAGGAAGCTCATCAATAAAGTATCAATTATTTGAAATGCCACAACAAGAAGTAATTTGTTCTGGATTAATTGAAAGAATAGGTTTAGAGGTTGGAGCGATACATTATGAATCTGCAGATGATAAAATAACCAATGAAATTGAAATTAAAAACCATAAATCAGGTTTAGAAAAAGTAGTTGATTTATTGCTCGATAAAAAGCATGGTGTTATTAATTCAACAGATGAAATAGAAGTAGTTGCACACAGAGTAGTACATGGCGGGAGTAATTTTACTAAAACTACGTTAGTAACCAATGAAGTTAAAAATAAAATTGAAGAATTATTTTCATTAGCTCCACTACATAACCCTGCGAATTTGGAAGGGATAAATGTTGCTGAAGCGATTTTTACAGCAGCAAAACAAGTAGCGGTTTTTGATACGGCTTTTCATCAAACAATTCCTGTTGAAGCGTATAAATATGCAATTCCTAATAAATTTTTAGATAAACATCAAATACGATTATATGGTTTTCATGGAACAAGTCATAAATATATTTCAGAAAAAGCAAATGAATATTTACAAAAGGAAAACTCAAAAATTATAACAATCCATTTAGGAAATGGATGTAGCATAACAGCTGTTAAAAATGGTAAAAGTATCGATCATAGTTTAGGGTTTGGTCCGGTAACAGGATTAATTATGGGCTCTCGCTCGGGTGATATAGATCATTCTTTAATTTTTTACTTGATAAATAATTTAGGATATGATGCCGAATATGTAAACAATATGTTGCAAAAAGAAAGCGGAATGCTTGGTTTAACAGGTTTTAGTGATTTGCGAGACATCGAAGCAGCAGCCGAAAAAGGAGATACAAACTGTCAATTAGCTTTAGACATGAACGCTTATAGAATTAAAAAATATATAGGCTCGTATATTGCAGCGATGAATGGTTTAGACGCAATTGTTTTTACAGCTGGTATTGGAGAAAATTCAATTTTTATGCGAAAATTAGTTTGTACAGACATGGAAGTTTTTGGAATTGAAATTGATGAACATAAAAACAATATTAGAGCAAAAAAACTTACCGAAATCCATAAAGATAATGCTAACATAAAAGTATTGGTAATTCCTACAAATGAAGAGTTAGAAATAGCAAAACAGTCGTACGAAATATTATAAAATGAATTACAAACATTCGTATTTAGTAACCATTCAGTACCTCGGATTTCGGTTTCATGGGTGGCAAAAACAACCCAATTTAAAAACAGGACATTTGTTTTTAGATAAAACATTAAAATTTATTTATAAAGGAATTCGATTTAAGAGTTTAGGTGTTGGTCGTACAGATGCAAGAGTATCTGCAAGTCATTTTGCTTTTCAATTATTTATTGATGAAAAAGTTGATTTTAATCAGTTTATGACCGATTTTAATATTAATGCTCCTAGTGATATGAGAGCGTTGAATATTGAAGATATTCCGAGAGATTTTAATGTAATACAACATCCAAAAGTTAAAGAGTATCGATATTATTTTTCTTACGGAGAAAAAAACCATCCGTATGCAGCACCTTTTTTAAATCGATTTAGAGAGCAATTAGATATTGAGTTAATGAAAGAAGGAGCAATGTTGTTTGAAGGATTTCATAATTATAAACGCTATTGTACAAAACCATCTGAATCAACTAAAGTAGAACGAGAAATTCTTTTTTGTAGAATAGAAAAGAATACTGAATTAACTGCTTCTTTTTTCCCAAAGGAAAGCTATGTGCTAATTGTAAGAGGAGAAGGTTTTTTAAGAAATCAAATTCGATTAATCATGGGAGCTTTACACGATTTAGGAAAAGGAGAATTTGATTTAGAGTTTATTAAAAAAAGCTTAGATCCAGATTCTGATATCGATTTAATTAAAAATATTGCACCAGCATCTGGGTTACATTTACATAATATCAATTTTAAAGAATAAAAAAGCTCATCAATATTGATGAGCTTTTATTTTTTATAAAAAGAATATGTTATTCTTTAATTAAACTTCTTGAAATTACAATTTTTTGAATTTCAGAAGTTCCTTCATAAATCTGAGTAATTTTTGCATCACGCATTAAACGCTCTACGTGGTATTCTTTTACAAAACCATTACCACCGTGAATTTGAACAGCTTCAACAGTTTGTTCCATAGCAACTTTACTTGCATATAATTTCGCCATAGCACCAGAGCGAGTATAATCATCTCCATTATCTTTATCACAAGCAGCAGCCATAACTAAATGACGAGCAGCAGCAATTTCAGTGTACATATCAGCTAATTTAAAAGCAATCGCTTGATGGTTGCAAATCTCAGTTCCGAAAGCCTTACGTTCTTTTGAGTATTTTAAAGCTAATTCATAACCACCGGCAGCAATACCTAATGCTTGAGCAGCAATACCAATACGTCCACCAGATAAAGTTTTCATTGCAAACTTAAACCCGAATCCGTCTTCACCAATTCTATTTTCTTTAGGTACTTTTACATCGTTAAATTGTAAAGTGTGTGTATCAGAACCACGAATACCCAATTTATCTTCTTTAGGACCAATATCAAAACCTTCCATTCCTTTTTCAACAATAAAGGCATTGATACCACGATGTCCTTTTTCGCGATCAGTTTGTGCAATTACTAAGTAAACACCAGCACGTCCACCGTTGGTAATCCAGTTTTTTGTTCCGTTTAATAAATAATAATCTCCTTTGTCGATAGCAGTGGTTGCTTGAGAAGTTGCATCAGAACCAGCTTCAGGTTCACTCAAACAAAATGCTCCAATTTGTTCACCAGTAGCTAATTTTGTTAAATATTTTTGTTTTTGTTCTTCAGACCCATAAGCTTCTAAACCATAACAAACTAATGAATTGTTTACAGAAACCATTACAGAAGCAGAAGCATCAATCTTAGATAATTCTTCCATAATTAATACGTAAGAAACAGCATCCATTCCGCTTCCTCCGTATTTAGGATCTACCATAACTCCCATAAAACCTAATTCTCCCATTTTACGAACTAATTCGTCAGGAAAACTTTGTTTTTCATCTCTTTCTATTACTCCAGGTAATAACTCAGTTTGAGCAAAATCACGTGCAGCATCTCTAATCATTAAATGCTCTTCAGTAAGATTAAAATCCATTATCTATTCTATTATTTTATTAAAATCGTAAAAATTGAGCTCAAAGATACTTTTTTAATAGCAATTTTTCAATAGAGTTGTTATTTTTACTTCATGCAAAATAATTATACGTATTGTATCGGATTAATGTCTGGAACATCTTTAGATGGAATAGATTTGGTTTATGTAAAAATGAATTCAGAAGTATATAAAGATTTCGAAATTTTATATGCCGAAACTATTTCATATTCTAAAGAATGGTTGTTAAAATTACAAGAGGCTATTTCATATTCTAAAAGTGATTTATTGATTTTAGATGTTGAATACGGACAGTTTTTAGGAAGTACTTTAGTCCGTTTTATAAATAAAAATAAGATAAAGAAAATTGATTTTATAGCATCGCATGGTCATACAATTTTGCATCAGCCACAAAACGGTATTACACTTCAAATTGGAAATGGAGAAGAAATTGCAAAAGCAACTAATACCAAAGTTATTTGCGACTTTAGAACCCAAGATGTAAAGTTAGGTGGTCAGGGTGCACCCTTGGTACCTGTTGGAGATAAATTATTGTTTTCAGAATATGATTACTGTATCAATTTAGGAGGTTTTGCAAATATATCTTACGAACAAAATAGTTTAAGAATAGCATTTGATGTTTGTCCTGTAAACATTGTACTAAATCATTATACCAGAAAAATAGGTTTAGATTATGATGATTCAGGAAAAATAGCATCCGAAGGAAAAATAAACACCGATTTGTTAAATCAATTAAACTCGTTGAGTTACTATAAAGAAAAGTTCCCAAAATCTTTAGGTTTAGAATGGGTTCAAAAGAATATATTCCCATTAATTGATAAAATAGAAACTGATATTTCAATAATTTTAAGAACATTTGTTGAGCATATTGCTACACAAATAGCAACTATTTTAAAAGAAAAAACTTCGGTGTTAATCACTGGAGGAGGAGTATTCAATACTTTTTTAATAAATAGAATAGAAACGCTCTCTAAAATAAAAATTCCTTTTGTTAACAAAGAATTAATTGAATATAAAGAAGCCTTAATTTTTGCGTTTTTAGGATTGTTACGTGTTGATAATCAAGTGAATTGTTTAAAGTCTGTTACAGGTGCAAAAAAAGATCATTCTTCTGGAGTAATATTTTACCCATAGAAATAAATGAAACAGTTTGAGTACTAACTTTTTTATGGTAAATTTGTTCGAAACAACTCATAACTAAATCTATAAAAATGAATCAACTTTAGCTCTCACTAGAGGATAAACTACATGGACGACAAGCAAATGAAAAAGAAGTTAAATAAAGTTGAAATCACATATTATTAAAAATGAAAGAATTATTAAAGAGATACGAAGAAAAAGAACCAGAGATTGTTTTTCATTGGAAAGATCAAGAAACAGATGCTGAAGGATGGACTGTAATAAACTCTCTTAGAGGAGGAGCAGCAGGAGGCGGAACTCGTATGCGTAAAGGATTAAACAAAAACGAAGTTTTATCTTTAGCAAAAACGATGGAGGTTAAGTTTACGGTATCAGGTCCAGCAATTGGTGGAGCAAA
The DNA here is from genome assembly GCA_020631475.1 of Tenacibaculum sp. Taxonomy (GTDB): domain Bacteria; phylum Bacteroidota; class Bacteroidia; order Flavobacteriales; family Flavobacteriaceae; genus Polaribacter. Next base: position 7,264 of record JAHDHE010000037.1, read on the forward strand.
ATCAGGAATTAACTTCGACCCGAACGACCCAAGAAAAAGAGGTGTTTTAGAACGTTGGTACAAAGCGGTTACTCCGTTGTTAAAACATTATTATGGTACTGGTGGTGATTTAAATGTTGATGCAGATAAAGATGTAATTCCTATTACTGAGAGTTGTGGAGTTTGGCACCCTCAAGAAGGGATTTTCAACGGTCATTTTAAACCAACTGAAGCAGATAAGATTAATAGAATAGGTCAATTACGTCAAGGAGTAATAAAAGTAATTGAAGATAAACAGTTTTCGCCAGATTTATCAAGAAAGTATACTGTTGCAGATATGTTAACTGGTTACGGTGTTGCCGAAGCGGTTAAGCATTATTACAATATTTACGGAGGAAAAATTGCTGGTAAAAGAGCAATTGTTCAAGGTTTCGGAAATGTAGGTTCAGCAGCAGCCTATTATTTAACTCAATTAGGAGCTAAAGTTGTTGGAATTATTGATAGAGATGGTGGTTTGATAAACGAAGTTGGTTTCACAATGGAAGAAATGACTAATTTATTCTTAGGAAAAGATGGAAATAAATTAGTTGCAGATAACATGATTCCTTTTGATGAAATTAATGGGAGAATTTGGAGTTTGCCAGCAGAAATTTTTGTTCCAGCTGCAGCATCAAGATTAGTTTCTCAAGATCAAGTGCAGCAAATGATTGATACAGGTTTAGAAGTAATTAGTCCAGGAGCTAATGTACCTTTTGCAGATAAAGAAATTTTCTTTGGACCAATTATGGAATATACAGACAAGCATTTAAGTTTATTACCAGATTTTATTTCTAACTGCGGTATCGCTAGGGTTTTTGCTTACTTAATGGAAGCAAAAGTAGTATTACCAATGGAAGATAAAGCTATTTTTGACGATACATCTAACATCATTAAAAAAGCATTACAAAGAACATTTACAAAAAGTGCATCAAAAACAAAAATCTGTTCAACAGCATTTGAAATTGCATTAAAAGAATTGATATAACAAATTTAATAGAACTATGGAGTCAGCGATTATTTTAGTATTTGTAATGGGGTATTTAGCCATTACTTTAGAGCACAATATCAAATTAGATAAATTAATTCCAGCATTGGTTATGATGGCTATTTGTTGGGCATTGGTAGCTTTAGGTGTCGATGGATTTACTAATTGGTTCGATTCAGGTAAGCATGCTTTGGTTGAAGGATTTGGGGCTTTAACTCACAATGATAAATTACACTTGGTTGAAGAAACCTTGCTACATCATTTAGGTAAAACCGCTGAAATTTTGGTTTTCCTTTTAGGAGCCATGACAATTGTTGAAATCATTGATTATTTTGATGGATTTTCAACAATTAAGAGCTATGTAAAAACAAAGAGTAAAAAGAAAATTTTATGGTTATTCGGTATTTTAGCTTTTATATTATCAGCAATTATTGATAATTTAACAGCAACTATTGTATTAATTTCTATTTTACAGAAAATTGTAAAACGTAGAGAAGATAGAATTTGGTTTGCAGGTTTAATAATTATAGCAGCTAATGCTGGTGGGGCATGGTCTCCAATTGGTGATGTAACTACAACTATGTTGTGGATTGGTAAAAAGGTAACCACACAAATGTTATTTGCATATTTATTTGTGCCTTCATTATTATGTATGATTGTACCAACTTTTATAGCTTCTTTTTTACCAGCTTTTCAAGGAGAAATTGAAACTGACGAAAATGAAGAAGAAGGAAAAACAAGTCCGCACAGCGCTAGAATGTTATATTTAGGATTAGGAGCTATTGTTTTTGTACCATTCTTTAAAACAGTAACACATTTACCACCATATGTAGGTATGATGTTATCTTTGGCTGTAGTAGCAACTTTTGCCGAAATTTATAGTAGGTCAAAATTCTCTATAACAGATGTTGATAGCGAAGAGTCTGATGCACATGCACACCACAGTCCAGTACATCATTCATTATCAAAAATAGAAATGCCAAGTATTTTATTTTTCTTAGGAATTTTAATGGCAGTAGCTGCTTTAGAATCATTAGGTATTCTATTTAATTTTGCTGATAACTTAAAAGAAAGTATTCCGTTAATGGGAACTGAATTGGATGGAACAAATGTTTCTGATTTGGTAGTGATTTTATTAGGTATTGGATCTGCAATTATAGATAATGTACCATTAGTAGCAGCTTCATTAGGAATGTTCTCTGAGTCTATAGATAATCCGTTATGGCATTTCATTGCATTTTCTGCAGGAACAGGAGGTTCTATGTTAATTATTGGTTCTGCAGCAGGTGTAGTTGCAATGGGAATGGAGAAAATAGATTTCTTTTGGTATTTGAAAAAAATATCATGGTTAGCATTTGTTGGTTTTTTAGTAGGGTCTATAGCTTTTGTGCTAATGAGAACTTTATTTTAATAAATCATCAAAAACAAATAATAAGAAAGTCTTCCTTAAATAAAGATAATTTAGGAAGACTTTTTTATACTTGTAATTAAAAACAATTTTCAACAAAACAAATCGTTAATTATTTAACGTAAATTAAATACAAACTCTAATTATTACTTTAATGTTGTTATTTCAAGAAAATCAAGAATTGTTAGAAGAAGCTACTCAAGAAAAAACATTATCAATCTATAATTTAATTATGGATGGTGGCTTAGGGGGGCAAATAATTATAGCATTATTATTTGTGTTACTAGCCGTAGCATTATATATTTATTTCGAACGATTTTTTGCCATCAAAGCAGCATCTAAAGTTGATAAAAATTTCATGAATCAAATTAGAGATCATGTTACGAATGGAAAATTAGAAAGTGCAAAAGCACTATGTGACAACACGTTTACGCCAACTGCAAGGTTAATAGGAAAAGGTATTTCTCGTATAGGTAAACCTTTAGACGATATAAATACCGCTATTGAAAATGCAGGGAAATTAGAGGTATATAAACTAGAAAGAAATGTATCGGTGTTAGCAACTATTGCAGGTGCTGCACCTATGATTGGTTTCTTAGGTACCGTTATAGGTATGATTGTTGCTATACATGAAATAGCAAACTCAGGAGGTCAAATAGATATAAAAATGTTATCCGACGGATTGTATACCGCAATGACAACTACAGTTGGTGGTTTAATTGTTGGTATTATTGCCTACATAGCTTATAATCATTTAGTGGTTAGAACCGATAAAGTGGTGTATCAAATGGAAGCGAAATCTGTTGAGTTTTTAGATTTATTAAATGAACCAGTATAATGAATTTAAAAGGAAGAAATAAAGTAGATCCAAGTTTCAATATGTCATCTATGACCGATATTGTTTTCTTGTTGTTAATATTTTTTATGTTAACATCTACACTTGTTACCGTTAGTGCAATAGATGTACTGTTGCCAAAAGCAGGAGGGAAAACAGAAAATAATACATCAGTAGCCGTAACAATTACAGATAAGTCTTCATTTTATATTGATAAAACTAAAGTAAGTAACTCAAATTTAGAGAGAGAAATATTATCTAAAGTTGGTGCTGATAAAAAGAAAACGGTAGTAATACGAGGAGATCAAAACGTACCGTATAAAAATGTGATGAAAGTTATTGACATCGCAAATAGAAATAAATTAAAAATGATTTTAGCCGTAAAAGGTAAATAAATGAAAGTTTTTGATACCGAACATAAACGTAAATCAGCAATAATTACAGTTGTTATTCTAATACTATTATTGTTTGGAATTTTTAATTACGGAATGCAGTATTTAGATCCGCCTGTAGAATACGGATTAGCAATTAATTTCGGAAATTCAGAAGTAGGAAGCGGTGAACCAGTAGAAAAAACAAAAGCTCAAGAAACTCCTAAACAAGAAGAGGAAGTTATTGAAGAACAAGTAGAAGAAACGCCTAAGGAAACAGTTAAAGAAGATATTGTAACCGATGACGCTGCTAAAGATGTTCCAGTAGTTGAGAAATCAGAAGAAAAAAAAGAAGTAGTTAAAGAGACTCCGAAAGAAGTAAAACCTAAAAAAAAGCCGAAACCAAAACCATCAAAAGAAACAACCGACGCTTTAAATAGTTTGTTAAACGGAACATCGAAAGATGGAGCGACAAAAGGTGAAGGTGATGATGCTCAATCTGGAGTTAAAGGAAATAAAAATGGAGACCCAAACTCTAATAAATATTATGGTAATTCAGGTAGCGGATCAGGAGGTAATTACAATTTAGCTGGAAGAAAAGCCTTGTCTAAACCAATTGAAAAACCTAATTGTCAAGAAGAAGGTACGGTGGTGGTGAGCATTGAGGTAGATCAAAACGGAAAAGTTATCAAAGCAATTCCAGGAGTAAAAGGTTCTACAAATACAGCTCCTTGTTTATTAAAACCAGCAAAAGAGGCAGCAATGAAAACAAAATGGAATGCAGCTTCAGACGCACCATCAAAACAAAGAGGAACAATTATCTACAAATTTTCTTTGTCTCAATAAAAATTAATTGATATTAGAATATCAATTAGTTTTTTATAAATTTAAAACAAGAATGAATTTAACAGTAATAGGATCGGGTTATGTAGGATTAGTGTCTGGAACGTGTTTTTCTGAAATGGGAAACAAAGTTACTTGTGTAGATATTGATAAAGAAAAAATCGATAAATTATTACAAGGAATTACACCAATTTACGAACCGGGTTTAGAAGCTATGGTTTCAAGAAATGTAGAAAATAAAAACTTACATTTCACGAATCATATTAAAGAAGCTATAAAAAATGCTGAAATAGTTATTATAGCTGTCGGAACCCCAATGGGAGAGGATGGTTCTGCTGATTTAAAATATGTTTTATCTGTAGCTAAAGAAATAGGCGAACAGATGAATAATAAATTGGTTGTTGTTAATAAATCGACAGTTCCTGTAGGAACTGCTGCTAAAGTAAAAGAAGTAATTCAAAAAGAGTTAGATAAAAGAAATGTAGTAATTGATTTTGATGTAGTTTCTAACCCTGAATTTTTAAAAGAAGGAGTTGCTATTCAAGATTTCATGAAGCCAGATAGAGTTGTTATTGGAGCAGAAAGTGAATATGCTTTTAGTAAAATGAAAGAATTATACAGTCCTTTTTTTAGAACACACGATCGATTTATAACTATGGATGTTAAGTCAGCTGAAATGACAAAATATGCAGCAAATGCGATGTTGGCTACAAGAATCTCTTTTATGAATGAGATTGCTAACATTTGCGAAAAAGTAGGAGCAGATGTAAATCAAGTTCGATTAGGTATTGGATCAGATTCTAGAATAGGATATAGTTTTATTTATCCTGGTGCAGGTTACGGAGGTTCATGTTTTCCTAAAGACGTAAAGGCTCTAAATAAAATGGGAGAAGAGCATGGGTATAAAGCTGAATTAATTAGCTCGGTAGAAAGTGTTAATGATCGACAAAAATTAATAATAGCCAATAAAATTATTAACAGGTTTGGGGAAGATTTAAAAGATTTCACTTTTGGTTTATGGGGGCTTTCATTTAAACCAGGTACAGATGATATGAGAGAAGCACCGGCTATTTATGTAGTTAAAGAATTGGTAAAAAGAGGAGCAAAAATTCAAGCGTACGATCCAAAAGCAATAATAGAAGCAAAATCTTTTTATTTAAAAGATTTAAAAAATATTGCGTATTGCAAATCTAAATACGAAGTTTTAGAAAATGCGAATGCATTAATTTTATTAACAGAGTGGAAAGAGTTTAGATCTCCAGATTTTAATGAGATAAAAAAACAGCTTAAAAAACCGATTATATTTGATGGTAGAAATCAATACAATGCTTTCGATTTAGAAAATAAAGGTTTTGAATATTATCAAATCGGTAAATAAAATTGATAAATGACCTATCAAGAAACATTAAATTGGATGTTTGCTCAGTTACCTATGTACCAACGTCAAGGAAAAACAGCATTCAAAAAAGATTTAACAAATATCATTGCTTTAAGTAATGAACTAAAAAATCCTGAAAAGAAATTTAAAACAATCCACGTAGGAGGAACCAACGGAAAAGGATCAACAAGCCACATGATTGCTTCTATATTACAAGAAGCTGGTTATAAAGTTGGATTGTACACCTCTCCGCATCTTAAAAATTTTACAGAAAGAATTCGAATAAACGGAAAAGAAATTCCGAAACAGAACGTAGTTGAATTTATTACAAATAATAAAGCTTTTTTAGAAAGTCAAAGTTTATCATTTTTCGAAATGACGGTAGGTATGGCTTTTGATTACTTTGCTGAAGAACAAGTTGATATTGCAGTAATAGAAGTTGGTTTAGGAGGACGATTAGATTCTACAAATATTATAACTCCAGAAGTTTCAGTAATTACCAATATAGGATTAGATCATACGCAGTTTTTAGGAGAAACATTACCAGAAATAGCTTTTGAAAAAGCAGGGATTATAAAAAAGAATATCCCTGTTATAATAGGAGAACGTCAAAAAGAAATTTCAACTATTTTTATCGCAAAAGCGTTAGAATGTGGTTCAAATCTGCTCTTCGCTTCGGATTCAATAAAAGAATACAGAACAGATTTATTAGGAGATTATCAATTAAACAATACAAAAACCGCAGTTGAGGCTATTAAGCAACTTAAAGAATTTAATGTACCTGAAGAAAATATTAAAAACGGATTGTTAAGTGTTGTAAAAAACACGAATTTGAAAGGGCGTTGGCAAGTTCTGCAAGAAAATCCAAAAGTAATTTGTGATACAGCCCACAATAAAGAAGGGTTAATTTACACACTAAATCAGTTGATGAAGGAAGAATATGAGAATCTTCACATTGTTTTAGGGATGGTTTCTGATAAGAATCTAGAAGAAATATTACCGATGTTTCCTAAAAATGCGACTTATTATTTTTGTAAACCAAATATTCCACGTGGATTATCTGAGGAGGTTTTACAAAAACAAGCAGATAAGTTTAGTCTTAAAGGGAAGGCTTTTTCTTCTGTAAATCAAGCTTTTGAAGAGTCTGTTTTCAAAGCTACAAAAAATGATGTTATTTATATTGGCGGAAGCACTTTTGTAGTAGCGGAAATTTTATAGAAAAATAATAAAAAATATTGCTCTTTTGCAAAACAATGTTATATTTGCATCCGCAATTGAGGGCAATTAGCTCAGTTGGTTCAGAGCACCTCGTTTACACCGAGGGGGTCGGGGGTTCGAATCCCTCATTGCCCACAAAATTCTAAACCGAAATAGAATTAAAATAAAAATCGGGCGATTAGCTCAGTTGGTTCAGAGCACCTCGTTTACACCGAGGGGGTCGGGGGTTCGA
>JAHDHE010000038.1:0-2099 GCA_020631475.1 Tenacibaculum sp.
GAAACATAAATTTCCATTCTATGACCACAGTTAAATACTTGATACATTTCTTTCCAATCTGTTTTAGATTGTTCTTGTATCAATTTAAACAATGGCGGAATTGGAAACATATTATCTTTTACAATATGCAACTCATCAACAAAATGTAAGATTTTAGTTTGTGCTCCACCAGAACAATGAATCATTCCGTGAACGCTATCTGAATTAAATTTTGATAATATTTCTTTGATAATTGGCGCATAGGTTCTTGTTGGAGATAATACTAATTTACCTGCATCAATAGGAGAATTTTCAACAGCATCAGTTAATTTTGTTTTTCCCGAATACACTAAATCAGCAGGAACAGCAGCATCAAAGCTTTCTGGATATTTAGAAGCTAGATAGTTATCAAACACATCGTGACGTGCAGAAGTTAATCCGTTTGAGCCCATTCCACCGTTATATTCAGTTTCGTAAGTTGCTTGTCCGAAAGATTCTAAACCAACAATTACATCACCCGCTTTTATATTTGCATTATCAATAACATCAGATCGTTTCATACGAGCAGTTACTGTAGAATCTACAATAATTGTACGTACTAAATCACCAACGTCAGCTGTTTCTCCACCAGTTGAATGAATCGTAACACCAAACTTTTTTAAATCTTCAATTAATTCTTCAGTTCCATTAATAATTGCTGATAAAACTTTACCAGGAATTTTACTTTTATTACGTCCAATAGTAGATGATAACATAATATTATCAGTAGCTCCTACACATAATAAATCATCAATATTCATAATTAAAGCATCTTGAGCAATTCCTTTCCAGACAGAAATATCTCCTGTCTCTTTCCAATACATATAAGCTAAAGATGATTTTGTACCTGCACCATCTGCGTGCATTATCAAACAATAATCTTCATCATTAGTTAAATAATCTGGAACAATTTTGCAAAAAGCTTTTGGAAATAAACCTTTATCAATGTTCTTAATTGCGTTATGAACATCTTCTTTAGATGCCGAAACTCCACGTTGTGCGTAGCGTTTAGAAACTTCTTGACTCATTTTATGTTGTGTGTTTGTGTTGTTGTTGGCTGCAAATTTAGTTTATATTGCGCTTTTACCAAGTAAAAGGCGAACGTTTTTTAAAGATCGTCTTGACAAATTTTTCATTTGTTTATTATCTGGTAAACAGTAACTCTCTATACTTTGTTAATGGCCATAAATTATCATCAACCATCAGTTCTAACTTATCGCAATGATAACGAATTTCATCAAAATATGGTTTTACCTTATTGCAATAAGCATCTGCATTCTTTTGCCCCTCTAATTTATTCGCTTTTTTACGTTCTTCGGTCATTTGCTCTATCTTAGAATTTATTTCTGCTATATGACCCGATATTTTCTGAATTAAATCTATTTGTTCTTTTGCGTATTGTTCAAATCCTTTTCCAAAAATTTCCTTTAACCCTTTTACATTTTCTATTAACGTATTCTGATATTGAATTGCTGTAGGAATAACATGATTTCTTGCAATATCACCTAAAACTCTACTTTCTATTTGAATACGCTTAGAATATTCTTCTAACTCAATTTCGTGACGTGCTTCGACTTCTATTTTATTCATCACTTTCATTTCTTCAAATAAAGAAATTGAAAGCTTAGAAATTTTAGCTTTTAAAGCTTCGGGGGTTGTTTTGTTATTGCTTAATCCTCGTTTAATCGCTTCTTTCTCCCAAGCTTCTCCATAACCATCACCTTCAAACCTAATTTTTTTTGATGCTTTTATATACTCTCTCAATACATTAAAAACTGCTTCGTCTTTTTTAAGGTTTTTTGTATCAACTAATTTATCAACTTCTATTTTAAATTCTTTTAATTGCTTTGCTATAATTGTATTTAAAACAGTCATTGGTCCTGCACAGTTAGACCAAGAACCTACGGCGCGTAACTCAAACTTATTACCTGTAAATGCAAATGGTGAGGTTCTATTTCTATCAGTATTATCTAATAATATTTCTGGAATTTTACCTACAATATTTAATTTTAAATCTGTTTTTTCTTGTGGTGATAATTTTCCTTTAGTAACATTTTCTAATTCATCTAAAACTGCTGATA
>JAHDHE010000038.1:2199-5396 GCA_020631475.1 Tenacibaculum sp.
TGATGACGTTGCGATACTTTTTCCATCACATCCATTAATAATGAATTGTGGTCTACTGCTAGATTAGCTTCCTCAAAAATTGGCGCTAACTCAAACTGATTAGGTGCTACCTCATTATGACGTGTTTTTACAGGTATTCCTAACAACATACATTCTTGCTCTAAATCTCTCATAAAATTCATTACTCGATCTGGAATTGAACCAAAATAATGATCATCTAACTGTTGTCCTTTCGCTGGAGAATGTCCTAATAATGTTCTACCTGTCATCATTAAATCTGGGCGAGCCGACACCAAAGCCATGTCTATTAAAAAATATTCTTGCTCCCAACCCAAAGTAGCATTAACTTTAGAAACATTTTTATCAAAAAATTTACAAACTGCTGTAGCAGCTATATCAACAGCCTGTAATGCTCTTAGTAATGGAGCTTTATTATCTAAAGCTTCACCTGTATAAGCTACAAAAACTGTTGGTATACATAATGTAGTGCCATATATAAAAGCTGGCGATGTAGGATCCCAAGCTGTATAACCACGAGCTTCGAATGTATTTCTAATCCCTCCATTCGGAAAACTTGAAGCATCTGGTTCTTGTTGTACTAATTGACTTCCATCAAAACGTTCCATTGCACCTCCACCATGTATAGTTTCGAAAAAAGCATCATGTTTCTCTGCGGTAGCTCCTGTTAATGGCTGAAACCAATGTGTATAATGTGTTGCTCCTTTTGATAACGCCCAATCTTTCATACTTACAGCTATTTGATCTGCAATTTTTCGATCAATCTTACTACCAAACTCAATAGCATCCATTACGCTTTGATACGCGTTTTTTGTCATATATTGACGCATTGTTTGCTCGTTAAAAACGTTTTTTCCAAATAATTCAGAACGTCGTCCTTTTTCTTCAATTACAATTGGTTTTCTATTTAAAATTTCTTGTAAAGCATTAAATCTTAGCGTAGACATTATATATGGTATAAGTTTCAATAACAAAAATACATAATTTTAAATACACCCCTAAAAAAATAGGGTTAAAATTAAATTAACGTTAAATAAATGCATTTAACCCCTAAAAATTTTGACACCTCGTATTAAATTTTCATTTTTGCAGTGTATTTAATCTAAAACACAACAAATTAAAATTCATGAGTAGATCTAAATTAGAGTACATTTGGCTAGATGGTTACTATCCAACTCAAAACATGAGAAGCAAAACTAAGGTTGTTGCAGACTTTAGTGGTAAATTAGAAGATTGCCCAATATGGTCATTTGATGGTTCATCAACAAGACAAGCTGAAGGTGGAGATTCTGATTGTTTATTAAAACCTGTAGCTATTTACCCAGATCCTGAAAGAAGAGACGGTTATTTAGTTATGACAGAAGTTTTAAATGCTGATGGAACACCACACGCCTCAAACGGAAGAGCTGGTATTGATGATGATGATAACGATTTTTGGTTTGGTTTTGAACAAGAGTATTTTATTATGGACAGATCAACTTTATTACCTTTAGGTTTCCCTGTAGGTGGCTATCCTGCTCCACAAGGAATGTACTATTGCTCTGTTGGAGGTAGAAATACACACGGAAGAAATTTAGTTGAAGAACATGCAGATTTATGTATTGATGCTGGATTAATTTTTGAAGGAATCAATCAAGAAGTTGCTTCTGGACAATGGGAATTTCAATTATTTGCTAAAGGAGCTAAGAAAGCTGGAGATGAAATATGGGTAGCTCGTTACTTATTAGATAGATTAACTGAAAAATACGGATACTATATTGAATACCATCCTAAACCATTAGGAGATACTGACTGGAATGGTTCTGGTATGCACGCAAATTTCTCAAACACAACTTTAAGAACTTGTGGTTCTAAAGAAACATACGAGAAAATATGTGAGTCTTTTAGACCTGTAGTAAAAGAACATATTGCTGTTTACGGAGAGTTTAACGATCAACGTTTAACCGGTAAACATGAAACAGCTTCTATTAACGATTTTAGCTATGGAGTTTCTGATAGAGGAGCCTCTATACGTATACCAATTATCACTGTAGAACAAGGATGGAAAGGTTGGTTAGAAGACCGTCGTCCTGCATCAAACGCGGATCCATATAAGGTTGCTGGTCGAATTATTGAGACCGTTAAAAGTGCCAATATAGATTAATACACACAACAACACAACTGAAAAAGCCGCTTAACTGCGGCTTTTTTTATGCAGAATAATTATGAAACTGTTAAATAAATAAAAACAACATAAGCGCCTAAAAGAATAATTCCATCTTTCCAGTTTAAACGTAATTTTTTTGGGAAGAAAACTAAAGGAAGTATTGCAAATGAAATTGCCAACATCCAATAAATATCATTGTTTATCAAACTTAATGCATCTGACTTAACTTCAACCGGAGTAATCATAGAAGTAATTCCTAAAACCGCCAAAATATTAAACACGTTAGATCCTATTAAATTTCCTAACGAAATTGCTTTTTCTTTTTTCATTACTGCAATAATAGATGCTGCTAGCTCAGGAATACTTGTTCCGACAGAAACTACAGTTACTCCTATAATTGCATCACTAACACCCATATTTGAAGCTAACGTTTTTGCTCCGTCAACCAATAATTCAGATCCTGCCCACAAACCAAAACCTCCAACTGCTAAAAACAACACTGTTTTATACAATGGCAACTCCTCATCATCCTCAGGCATTTCATCTACAACTGCTGTTTTTTGAAAACGTAATAAATAAATTAAAAAAGCTATTAGCATAGTGAACATTATTGCTCCTTCATAAAACTCAATTACTTTATCATTTACTATAAAAAAATATAATAATACAGAAGCAATCATCATAACTGGCCAATCAGTTTTATAAAAACTTTTTTCAACATCTATAGTTGAAAGAATTACCGTAATTCCTAAAACCAATCCTAAATTAGCAATATTTGAACCTATAACGTTTCCTATAGCTAAACCCGGAGCTCCATCTAAAGCTGATTTAATACTTACAATTAATTCTGGAGCTGATGTTGCAAAAGATACCACAGTCATACCAATTACAATTTTTGGGATATTTAATTTTAACGACAACCCAATTGCCGCTTTTAAAAGCCAGTTACCTCCTAATACCAACAACACCAATCCTAAAATTATATACAGAATACTCATAAATTATTTTTATTCTGCGAAGATAACTTTTTTAC
>JAHDHE010000038.1:5496-9593 GCA_020631475.1 Tenacibaculum sp.
ATATATTGAAAAAACAATTCCGGAATTAATCAACTTTTACTAATTAAAAACACTAAAACTAATGATTACCATCGCGCTAAAATTAATTATTATTGCAGCCAAAATTGCTATTACAATTACACAACAATTATTTTAATCAACTATTTAAAAAAATTACACTATGCTAACATTTATCGGAATTTTATTAGTCATTATAGGACTAACAACCATTGTACTAAACTCAATTATAAAAAACAATAAAGTTTTAGATTGGTTTACCTTACAAAGAAGTATTCAGTTTACCATTTTAGGTATTGTTATGAGCATCATAACAGGAATGTTCTTTTACGCAGATGCTGGTACCGCTTACGCAGTACAGTTCGTATCTGGTGGAGATAAGATGATTACCACTCAAGGATTAAAACTTAAATGGTGGGGACGTATTATACCTTTATCATATGAAATATCAATAAAAGATATTATTGTTGATGATGAAAGTGAGCTTCCTAAAAGCGGACAAGGAATGTATAACAGAAAATCTCAAAAATGGGAATTCAGCGATGCTATTAAAGCTGAAATAAGCACCTCTGTGATTGTTGGAGTTAACATTAACGACGAAGAAGTTTTCTTAAACATGGCTGATAGAAACAGGAGTGAATCTAAATTAATATACGGTAGAGTTTTACCTAATATTGATGCCGCTATTAAAAACACTTGTAAGTTAATGGATGCCCAAGATTACATTTCTGGTCAAGCTTCTGATTTTGACAGATATTTTAGAGATCAATTAGAAAACGGAATGTATCAAGTTGAACAATACTATGAATCTGAAAACATAAATGAAGTTGTTGGTGACACTACAACTGTTAGAAAAATTAATGTTGGAAAATCAAGCAAACAAAAAAAGTTTAGAATTAAAAGAAACTCTGACGGAAACATTATTAGAGACAACTCTAACACCTTAAAACAATATGGCTTAAAAATATATCAAGCTCAAGTTACAGGAATTGATTGGGAAGAATCTTTTGATGAGAGATTAGACCTTCAAAAAAATGAAGTTGCTCAAACTCAGTTAGAAAAACAACAAGCTGAACGTGAATATTATAGAGCAAAAAAAGAAGTTGCAAAAGGTGAATCTGAAAAAGCAAAAGAACGTGCTAGATTAGAAAAGGCTCAAATACAACAAACTATTGCTGCTGAAACTGAAGCTAAAGTTGCTGAATTCAACTTAATTAAAGAAAAAAAGCAATTTGAAGTTGAGCAATACAAGGCAAAAAGTAAAAAAGTTGCTGCTGATGCTCAATACTATGAAAATGCAAAATTAGTAAGCGCTGGTTTAACTCCCCAAGAAAAAGCTGAATGGGAATACAAAACTGCTGTTGGAGTTGCACAACAAATTAAAGATCTTCAATTACCATCAACTTATATTGAAGGAAGTAAAAACGGAAACAATGGAAACCTACTTCAGTCTTTAATTGGTGCTGATCTTGCTAAAAAAATGATGGAAAGTAAAAAGTAATTCAAATAAGAACCTAAGAGTGAAGTTATATTCAACTTCACTCTTATTAACAATTTATTTTTCAGTATTTTTGATATAGAATCAACTTACAATGAAAAAACAATTATTTAAATTTTTAGCTAAACTTAACAAGGCTATTTTACCATCTTTTACAAAAAAAGAACTGGATATCTCTAAAGCATCGAAATTTCAATTAGCAATTATTGGATGGCGTGCTTTTGTAACTATAAATTCGTTGGATTAAAATTTATTATTATGACTGATTACACTAAAATTTTTACAGGTACTTCTATTTTGGTAGAAAGATTAAATCATCTATTAACAGATTTAAAAATTCCTACTTTAATAAAGAATCATCACGAATCTGCAAGACTTGGTGGCTTTGGGCTATCAATGGATTCAGTTGAATTATTCATCTATACATCTGATATTGAAAAAGCTACACCTATTTTAGAAAATTTTAAAAAAGAAATTTCAGAATAATTTTTCAAAACTAAAAAACATTACTATATTTGCACCCGCAAAACGGCCTCGTGGCGCAACTGAATAGCGCACTTGATTACGGCTCAAGAGGTTACAGGTTTGAATCCTGTCGAGGTCACAAAAGCTCATCTTAATTGATGAGCTTTTTTTTATTTTACAACGTTATTTTCATATAATAGAAAAGACCTTGAAGCTTAATTCAAGGCCTTTTCATCTAACCAAACTTAGTATAAAAACTAACTACTACTATTTTTAATTTCTTAAAAAGAAGCTTCTCTTTTCGTATCAAATCTAAATCTACTTACTAGGAGAAGCTTACATATATTCACTTTAAGGGTAATCTTCTTTTTTAATCAAACAAACATTTTAAACTCTTATTGTTTGCTTACATTATTATGACACTATTTTTTTTAATAAGTCACATAAAAACCAAAAAAAACTCAAAAAAAAGTTTTTTTGAGTTTTTTAGTATAAATATTTTCTTAAAAAAATTCGATGTTCGGGTATTGACTTATCGTAAGCCTCTACCAAAAGCTCTAGTATTTCCGGAGGCTTAACACCAATATCTTTTTTTGAATTGTATTTTGAGACATACAAATTATAGTTTTCTTTATTTTTTTCAAAAATTAAAAAATGTTGTTCATTTAAAACAGAAAAACTAATCTCTTCTCCTGAAAAAGCGCCTGATTCATCTTTTTTAAATTCAGAAAAACCATAATATCTAAAAACGTTTTCCATATTAAACGATCTCAGCAGATAAACCTAATTGTAATAACTTAGAACACTTAGGTTCTAAATCTTTATACTCTCCTGTTTTTACAGCACATTTCCCTTTATAATGAACTAAAATAGCACATTGTTCAGCTTGCTCTAATGTATGATCGCAAACACTTACTAAACTATCAATTACAAAATCAAACGTATTTACATCATCATTATGTAAAACAATTTCATGCTTTTTAGTTTCTTGAATTAAAACATCTAACTCTTCTTGTATTTTTTCAATCGTACTCATTTACTTTATTTTTGATATTGCAAAGCTACCCAATTATTTCTTTCTATGATTTTATTTAGTGTTAAACCATATTTTGAAACTTCTGCATCTATAATCGGAATGTCTTCGCTATAAAATCCACTTAATAATAAAACTCCGTTTTCATTTAAGCAACTTGTATAAATACTCATATCACCCAACAAAATATTTCGATTAATATTTGCGATGATTATATCGTATTTTTTATCTTTTAAAAGTGATGATTCACCTTCGTATACTGATATGTTTTTACAGTTATTTCTCTGAACATTTTCTACCGAATTTTCATAACACCAAGCATCAATATCAATAGCATCAATAGGATTTGCTCCTTTCATTTCAGCAAAAATTGCTAAAATTCCAGTTCCGCATCCCATATCTAAAACTTTTTTATTTTCAACATCTAAATTAATTAAATGTTGCACCATCATATGTGTAGTTTCATGATGACCTGTACCAAAACTCATTTTTGGTTCTATTACAATATCGTATTTTAAATTCGGGTTTTCATGAAAAGGCGCTCTTATGCTTACTAAATCATCAACCTGAATTGGGTTAAAATTCTTTTCCCATTCAGCATTCCAATTGGTTTGTTTAATTTCTTTATGTGAAAATTCAATTTTAAATTCTTCTGATTTTAAAACAAAAACATTTGCTAAAACATCTTGATTCCAATCTTGCTTTTGAATATAAGCAGTAACTCCATTATCATTTTCTACAAAGCTTTCGAAACCAACTATACCTAATTCTGCAATTAAAATTTCAGTTGCTGGTTCTTTTGGACTTACCTCAAAATTATATTCTATATAAATATTATCCATTAAATTGATTTAATAATCGCTAAAAAATCTTCAGCTTTTAAAGCTGCCCCACCTATTAAACCTCCATCAACATCTTGCTTAGAAAAAATCTCTTTGGCGTTTGTTGGTTTTACACTACCTCCATATAAGATTGAAATTTCATCAGCAATAGCACTTCCATATCCTTTCGCCATTATTTCTCTAATAAAAGCATGCATTTCTTGCGCCTGCTCTGGAGAAGCGGTTTCTCCTGTTCCGATTGCCCAAACTGGTTCGTAGGCTA
>JAHDHE010000038.1:9693-14392 GCA_020631475.1 Tenacibaculum sp.
TTAGATTTTTTAGTTCTTTTTATTGCAGTATTTAAATTAACAAAACTTGGAGCTACAATTACTCTAGTATTATCATTTAAACCTTTTTTTACTCCTTTCTTAATTCCTTTAATAAGCTTTTTAGCTTCATTAAGGTTTTTATTCATCTTCCAGTTACCTGCAACGATTTTTTGTCTCACTATATTTTATTTTTAATTTCTTATTATTTTAATGCAGCAGCAATTCTTGGGTCTCCAGGTTCTGTAGCACTTGCTAACGAAACAATACCTAATTCGTTAACCACCATATAACTTGGAATATCTTTAATTCCTAAACTTGTTGCAAAACCACCTTTTAATGCTGACGGCAAGAAATAGTGTTGCCCATCAATATTAAAAAATCTATCGATTCCTTTTTTCCATTGCGGAGTAGTTTTATCTATTGATAAAAAGATAAAAATTACGTCTGGATTCTCTGCTTTTAATTTTTTTACTGTTGGTATTCCTGAAATACACTCGCTACACCAAGAAGCACAAGCTTCTATCATCATTTTTTTACCTTTATTCTTTTCAAGAATTTCTTTAAATGTTATTGGTTTTTCGTCAATCGTTAAAAATTGTTCGTTTAAAGCTTCTAATGGAAAAGCTGATGGCTTTTCACCATTACAAGACACTAAAAAAACAAATACTAATACATAAATTACTTTTTTCATTTAAATGTTATTTAAGGGATTAGATAATTTTATAGCTAAAATACGTTATTTTTTTTCTAAGCTCTTTTTTATTGAT
The DNA here is from genome assembly GCA_020631475.1 of Tenacibaculum sp. Classification (GTDB taxonomy): domain Bacteria; phylum Bacteroidota; class Bacteroidia; order Flavobacteriales; family Flavobacteriaceae; genus Polaribacter. The sequence goes on from JAHDHE010000038.1 coordinate 10,461, forward strand.
TTATCAGTTGCTTTTGTTGCATTAAAAACAATGATTTTTCCTTGCTCATCTATAATTAAATAACGTGGAATCCAGTTTAAACCTAAAAAATTACCGAAAGCACCTTTCCATCCTGATTGCATAAAATAATGCTGTCCTTTTATTTTTAATCTCTCAACTCCAGCTTTCCATGATTCTAAATTTCTATCAAGAGATAAAAAAACATACCTCAATTCTGGATTCTCTTCTTGTATCTTTTTTACGTCTGGTAAACTTTGTAAACAATCAGTACACCAAGATGCCCAAACATCAATTAAAATTTTCTTCCCTTTATTTTCAGCTAAAATTTCACTAAATGTAGTTTCATCATTATTAATAGAAATAAATACATCATTTAACGCTTCTTTTGAAAACTCAGTTTCATTTTTAACCGAACAGTTTAACAATAACACTCCTACAAATAATACTATGATACTTTTTTTCATCTTTTAATCTGTTTTGTTTTTTAATCTTTCTGAAACACTTGACGATTTATAAAGTAAAATTTTTCCGTTTTTATCTAAAATCAAAAATCTTGGGATTGTTTTCAATTTTAAAAACGCACCTAACTGACCTTTGCCTTTTTTAGGAATATAATAATGATTTCCTTTTACTTTAATGTTTTCAAGCCCTCTTTTCCAGTCGTGATAAGAATGATCTACTGACAAAAAAACATAGTTTATTTCTGAGTTTTCTTTTTGAAAAGCAATTACATCATCAAAACTATCTTGACTTACCGGACAGTAAGTAGCAAATACCTGTACAAAAGTTTTTTTTCCGCTATTATCTTTTAAAATTTCATTGAATGTAATCGGTTCTCTTTTTATAGTTAACAATTCTTCATTTAAAGCTTCAGCATTAAAATTCTTAGGCTGAAAAACAGCACAACTACTAAGTAATAAAACTCCGATAAAAAATAATAGAAACCTCATAATTAATTTAATCTTATCCTCGGATCTAACCAGCTATAAATTACATCAACCAAAATATTAATTATAATAAATAATGTTGCTACAACTAATACAGATCCCATAATTACTGGTAAATCGAGTGTGTTTAGTGAATTTACAATCTCTTTTCCTAAGCCATTCCAATTAAAAATATACTCTACAAAAACCGCACCTGCCAACATAGAAGCAAACCAACCAGAAATTGCAGTAACCACTGGGTTTAAAGAATTCTTTAAGGCATGCTTTTTAACAACCTGATACATTGTTAATCCTTTTGCTTTTGCTGTACGAATATAATCTTGACTCAACGTCTCCAACAACGAATTTCGCATTAACTGTATTACAACAGCTAACGGACGGATGCCTAAAACTATTACTGGCAACAATAAGTTTTTCCATTGTATATGCATTCCTTCTCCAAAATCATCAACTTCATATAAACTTCCTGTCATTTCTAACCCAGTAAATTCATGTAATACAAAACCAAAAAACCAAGCAAATAATATTGCTGAAAAGAAAGAAGGAACACTCATTCCTAAAGTACTTATTACTGCTATAACTCTATCAAAAAAAGTATCTTTATATAATGCTGATAAAATTCCTAAAATGATTCCTAAAGCTAGTGCTATAACAATTGCTAGAATTGCTAAAATAGCTGTATTTGGTAATGTTTCAGCTATAACTTCTGATACATTTTTTCCGTTTTTTTGAAAGGATTCACGTAAATATGGATATTTAAAAACTACTAAAGTATTACCAACATCAAATATCTTTTGATAATAATATTTTTCGTTAGACAAATAAGTGTAATCGCTTGTATTTTTACTATGAAACGACAAAGGCGACACATCGTTTAAATAATATAAATATTGAGTAAAAACTGGCTTATCAAAACCATATTTTTTTCTAATATTTTGTAACTGTTCGGTGTCTTCTCGTTGATCTAACATCATTCTTGCAGGATCACCTGGTAACACGTTAAATAAAAAGAAAATAACGGTAACCACTCCGAAAAGGGTTAAAAATCCGTAGAAAGTTTTGTTAATTATATATTGAAACATTGATAACAAAGATAATAGAAAGTGTTAAAAAAGTGTACTTTTGTATAACTTTTACAACAACACATGACAACACAACAATTAGTTAATGAAATTCGAAAAAAGAAATCGTTTTTATGCATCGGTTTAGATGTAGATTTAGCTAAAATACCACAGCATTTATTAAAAGAAGAAGATCCTATATTTGCTTTTAACAAAGCTATTATTGATGCTACACATCATCTTTGTGTAGCCTATAAACCAAATACCGCTTTTTATGAAGCTTATGGTTTAAAAGGATGGAAAGCTCTTGAAAAAACAATTAACTATATTAACGAAAAGCATCCAGAAATTTTTACCATTGCTGATGCAAAACGTGGTGATATTGGAAATACTTCAACCATGTATGCGAAAGCTTTTTTTGAAGATTTAGTTTTTGATTCTGTTACTGTTGCACCTTATATGGGGAAAGATTCAATAGAACCATTTTTAGCTTTTGAAAACAAACATACTATTATGTTAGCTTTAACCTCTAATCAAGGAGCTTTTGATTTTCAGACTAAAACTGTTGACGGAAAAGAATTATATAAACAAGTTTTAGAAACTTCTAAAACTTGGAAAAACTCAGAAAACTTAATGTATGTAGTCGGAGCAACTAAAGCAGAATATTTTGCTGAGATTAGAAAAATAATTCCGAATTCATTTTTATTGGTTCCTGGAGTAGGAGCTCAAGGCGGAAACTTACAAGATGTTTGTAAGTATGGTTTATCTGAAAATATCGGTTTACTAATTAATTCTTCTCGTGGAATTATTTACGCTTCAAACGATATTAATTTTGCTGATGCTGCAGCCAAAAAAGCAGAAGAATTGCAGAGTCAGATGGCTGATATTTTAAATTAAAAAATGAAATTCAAAGACCAAATAAATCGAGTTTTTGAATTACCTAAAACTCCAAAACGAATTATATCTTTAGTTCCAAGTCAAACTGAATTATTAGTTGATTTGGGACTTAAAGATAACATTGTTGGTCTGACAAAGTTTTGCATTCATCCTGTTGGGTTAAAAAAAATAAAGACTGTTGTTGGTGGTACAAAAACCATTAACATTGAAAAAATAAAAGTTTTAAAGCCTGATATTATTCTTTGTAATAAGGAAGAAAATACCAAAGAGATTGTTGAAACTTGCGAACAAATTGCACCAACTCACGTTTCTGATATTTACAATCTTAATGATGCTAAAGAACTTATAACACAGTACGGAGAAATACTTTCTTGCGAAAGATCAGCTTTAAAAATATACAATGAGTTAGATCTTAGATTAAACGACTTTAAAGAGTTTATTAAAAATAAAAAAACTATAAAAGTTGCTTATTTTATTTGGAGAAATCCTTGGATGGTTGCCGCTAATAACACTTTTATAAATCACTTACTTCAATTAAATAATTTTGAAAATATTTATATAAATAAAGAACGATATCCTGAAGTTGATATAAAAAAAATGAAACAAGAAGGAAATCCTGAGGTGATTTTATTATCATCAGAACCTTATCCTTTTAAAGAAATTCATATCAATGAAATACAAAAATACAATCCAACTTCTAAAATACTCTTAGTTGATGGTGAGTTATTTTCTTGGTATGGTAGCAGGTTATTAAAAGCCTTTGATTATTTTAAAGAATTACGCAATAGAATTTGAAATATCTTTATCTAAATATTTTATTCTGTTTATTTTCTCTAGTATTTTCATTGCTTTAAATGCAGAGCGATCGCTCTTACATTCATCGACATACTTATAATCGTTTGCCCTTTCAACCAACTTACGATATCTGTTTTCGAGATGATCTCTATATCTATGTAATTGATAAATTCGTGTCATTTTTATTTCTGGCTAAACGGAACATAAATATACACAAATATTTGATTTACAA
>JAHDHE010000039.1 GCA_020631475.1 Tenacibaculum sp.
CGACCTCCGCGTCCCAAACGCGGCGCGATAACCGGGCTACGCTACACCCCGAATGGTTATCTTATTGCGGAGAGACAGGGACTCGAACCCTGGCGACAGTTACCCGTCGACAGATTAGCAATCTGCTCCATTACCACTCTGGCACCTCTCCTTGCAAACTAAAAACTCATTAATTAATGAATTAAAAATTGCGAGTGCAAATCTATAACTATTTATATGTTTTCACAAACTTTTTTGATAAAATTTTTAGCTAATCTGGGTACTCAACTCGTAAGTGATAGATATTCATTAACTTACTTTTAATAATTTTTTTAATTTTTTCTATTTCTCTAAATGTAATATCCGAATTTTTAAACTGATTATCGCTTTTTTGCTTCTCTACAATCCGATCTATAAGTTCGTCGATAGATTGTGCCGTTGGGTTTTTTAAACTCTTTGATGCCGCCTCTGCCGCATCGCACATCATTAATATAGCTGTTTCTTTCGAAAAAGGAATTGGTCCTTGATATTGAAACTTTCTTTTATCTACTTCCTCTCCTTTTTCAGCATTCTCAATTTCTTTCTTGTAAAAATAATAGGTAACACTTGTTCCGTGATGCGTTCTAATAAAATCGATAATTCTATCAGGTAACTTATGTTTTTTTGCTATTTCAATTCCATTAATCACATGATCTAAAATTATGCGTGCGCTATCTTTAGGTAATAAATCATTATGTGGATTTACACCTGTTGATTGATTTTCGGTAAAATACATTGGATTACTCATTTTTCCAATATCATGATATAAAGCTCCTGTTCTAACCAACATTGAATTTGCTCCTATTTCGTTGGCTGCTGCTTCTGCTAAATTGGCTACTTGCATAGAGTGTTGAAAAGTTCCTGGTGCTTTTTCATTTAAATCTCTCAATAATTTAGAATTTGTATTTGATAATTCTAATAAAGTAACATCTGATACTAATCCGAATAGTTTTTCATAAAAATAAATAAAGAATACTGCCAAGAAAGACAACATTCCGTTTGCGGCAAACAATCCAAAATACAACCAATTAATTCGATCTGCATTTCCTTCTTTTAAAATAGAAAAAGCAAAATAAGTTATCATGTAAATTAGTGTGATTTGACCTATTGAAACAAATAAACTAGCACGTTTATACAGTTCTGAAACTGTTAATATTGTTACAATTCCTGCAATAATATTTAAGTAAATAAACTCAAAACTATTTGGAACTATAAAACCTAATAACAATACAGTTAAGACGTGTGTAAACAAGCCTAAACGAGCATCAAAAAAAGCTTTTAAAACAATAGGTAAAATACTTAATGGTACAACATATAAATATTCTGAATTGTATTTTACAACCATTGTTTGTACAAAAATCATTAAGAAAATATTAAAAAAGATAAAAGTCACCTTATTATTATCTTTAAAAATCTCAAGTCTATATTTTTCTAAAAAAAGTAATAGCATTAATAGAGCTAAGGCTACTAAAATTGTATATCCGAAAACAATCCAGTTACGGTTAGATTTTGTCCAAGTTTGAGAACTAGAGGCTACTTCGTAAGATTTAAGCACATTTAATTTTCTTCCCTCAACAATATCTCCTTTTGAAATAATTAACTCTCCTTTCGAAACTTTACCTTTAGCATGAGAAATACTTTTTAAAGCCTCATTAAGCTCTTTTTCACTATATTCTATATCATATGTAACATTTGGCCTTAAAGCCTCTGACAAACTTCTTAAAAGCAAACGCTGCTCATTTGATTCTAAACTTTTAATTCTAGAACTAACAAAATTTAATATTTCACTAGACTTTATCAGTTTTGAAAAAGAAACATCATTAATAGAGTTTCCTTTTCTTAAAATTATTATATCAGTTTTATTAGCCTTAGAGATACTTGCATCATCAATAAAACCATATTCGTATATTTTATCTATTATTATATTTCCTGTTTTCTTTAAAGAAATAATACTTTTTTTTGATAAAGAATCTAAAGCACTAATTTTAACATCAAAATCATTTAATACTTCATTTTTAATGGTCGGATTAACAACAAAATATTTTTTTACATTATCTTCAACTTCTTTAGTTTCTGTTTCTAATTCTTTGCTTGTTTTTTGAATAGCAAAATCGAAAGGAGCATATAAATTATCATACTGCCATGGTTTTCCTTGACTAAAATCATATTTAAACTGACCACCTTTGGGAAATAAGTATACAATTGAAACAACTGCTATCAAAAATAATAACACCTTGTAAATTATTGCATTATTTTTATACAGTTTATTAATAAAATCGTTCATTTTTTACATTTAAAAATGTAAATATAACCTTTCTGTATTATTTGAGTACTTGCTATAAAATGGTTATTTTCGCAAGACAAATCTTAATACAATACACTCGATATATGAAAGAAGTAGTAATAGTGTCAGTTGCAAGAACTCCAATAGGTAGTTTTTTAGGAACTTTATCAACTATACCTGCGCCAAAACTAGGTGCCATAGCCATTAAAGGAGCTTTAGATAAAATTAACTTAAAACCAGAAATGGTTGAAGAAGTTTATATGGGAAATGTAGTTTCTGCTGGTTTGGGTCAAGCACCTGCAAGACAAGCTGCTATTTTTGCTGGGATTCCGGAGACTGTACCTTGTACTACTGTTAACAAAGTATGTTCTTCTGGAATGAAATCAATTATGTTAGCCGCACAAACTATTGCTTTAGGCGATGCTGAAATTGTTGTAGCTGGTGGTATGGAAAACATGAGTATGATTCCTCATTACCAACATGCTAGAACAGGTTCTAAATTTGGACCTATTAAGATGGAAGATGGGATGCAAAAAGATGGATTAGTTGATGCTTACGAACAAGTAGCCATGGGTGTTTGTGCTGATGAATGTGCTACCGAATACGAATTTTCTAGAGAAGACCAAGATGCTTTTGCTATAGAATCTTATAACCGTTCTGCAAAAGCTTGGAGCGAAGGTAAATTTGCAGATGAAATTGTTCCTGTTGAAATTCCACAACGTCGTGGAGAACCAATTATCTTTTCAGAAGATGAAGAATACAAAAATGTAAAAATGGAGAAAATCCCTGCTTTACGTGCTGCTTTTACAAAAGAAGGAACTGTTACCGCTGCAAACGCATCAACAATAAATGATGGAGGAGCTGCTTTAGTACTAATGTCTGCTGAAAAAGCTGCCGAATTAAACTTAACTCCATTAGCAAAAATAAAAGGATATGCTGATGCTGCTCATGAGCCAAAATGGTTCACTACAGCACCTGCAAAAGCATTACCAAAAGCTTTAGCAAAAGCTGGAGTATCTATTGATGATGTTGACTATTTTGAGTTAAATGAAGCTTTTTCTGTTGTTGGTTTAGCAAATATGAAAATATTAGGATTATCTGCAGATAAAGTAAATGTAAATGGTGGAGCTGTTTCTTTAGGACATCCTTTAGGGGTTTCTGGAGCTAGAATTATTATTGCTTTAACATCAATATTAAAACAAAACAATGCTAAAATTGGGGCTGCCGGAATTTGTAATGGCGGTGGTGGTGCTAGTGCAATGGTAATCGAAAAGTTATAATCAACTTTTCTTCAATAAAAAACTCTATCAATGCATTTCGGAATTTGTAACCTAAGTATTGTTCCTTTACGACTTGAACCAACTGACACGTCAGAAATGGTAAACCAAGTTGTTTTTGGTGAACATTTTGAAGTTTTAGAAAAAACTAAAAAGTGGAGTAAAATTCGTTTAGCTTTTGATAATTATGAAGGCTATATCGATAATAAACAATACGAAGATATATCCGAAAAAGATTACAGAAGTTTATCAGAAGAAAATAAAAGTTATGCTTTTGAATTGATTGATTTTATTACTGATAACAACAACAATTTAACAACGATTCCATTAGGAGCAAGACTCCCTTTTTTAGAAAATAATAGTTTACAAATAAATACTACCTCATATATTTATGAAGGAAAAATAAGCAAGCAACAATTACCTAAATCATCAATTATTGAAACTGCTTTTTTATTTTTAAATGTTCCTTATTTGTGGGGAGGTAAATCTCCTTTCGGTATTGATTGTTCTGGATTTACACAAACCGTTTATAAATTATGTGGTTATAATCTTCTGCGGGATGCAAAACAACAAGCTACACAAGGTGAGGTTTTAAGTTTTATTGAAGAAAGTGAACCTGGTGATTTAGCTTTCTTTGACAATGACGAAGGAGTTATTACTCATGTAGGAATTATTATGAATGATTATAATATTATACATGCTCACGGTAAAGTTCGTATAGACAAGCTAGACCATAGCGGTATTTATAACGTTGATACTAATCAACACTCTCATAAACTAAGAGTTATTAAACGATATATTTAATTAAACAAAAAACCGAAACTTAATCGTTTCGGTTTTTGTTTACTCTTTGTGAGTTTTTATTTCATTGATTTATATAAATCTCTATATTCTGTAGCTTTATCAGTTTGCTCTAAAACCTCATATAAATTCATTAAAGTTTTAACAGTATCAATACTTCTGTTTAAACTATCTGCTTTTTCTAAGAACGGTAATGCTTCTTTATAAACTTCTTTTTGTTTTAAAGCTAATTCATCATACTTTTTAAAATTTGATAAATTTTTATTCATTTCTTCAACAATAGCTTTATCTTTATTTAAAACTACTACCGCTAAATTCATGTAAGCATCTCCATAATCTGGTTTTAACTCAGTAGCTTTTTGATAATACTTTTTAGCTTCTTCCATTCTACCTTGATTAAAATTAACCACTCCAAGGTTATAATACAAAGTTGGATTCTCTGGATCTAAAGCGATAGCTTCACTCATTAATTCTCCAAATTTATCCATTTTTTTAAGCTTGATATACATATCAGCTTCATTTAATAATAAATTTAAATCTTTAGGGTTTGCTTTTCTTGCTTCTGCTAATGCAGCAATAGCTTCATCTGTTTTTCCTTGCTCTTTTAATATTAATGCAATATTTTTAACAATTGTAGCTGTTTTAGATTCTGAAGATTTTGTTTCAGGCTTAATATAATTACCTGTTTTAATCATTAAATCTCTCTGTTGCTTTGAACCTAAGTTTTCAACTTTACCAGTAGCTTTGTTAGTTGCTACATATTGAGTCTCAATACCTGTATAACCTATCTTTCTCAACTCTTTATAATAAGCAATTGCAGTATCATATTCTTTAGCTTGAGTAGCCGATATAGCTGCATTATATACAAAAGAAGTATCTGTAGGGCTTAATTTATAAGTTAAATAAAAATTTTCTGCTGCGTTTTTATAATCTTTTTTATTGTTATATAAATCAACAGCTTTATTTGAAACTTCTTGAATCATTTGATTCATAATTGGATCCACTTCGCTAGAATACTTAGTCTTACCCATTTCTTTTAATGAAGTAAATGCTTCAGCAGCATTTTTATAATCTTTTTTTGCTGATAATGCTTTTCCTTTTAAAAAGTAAAATTTTGATTTATATTTATCTTCTCCATTAACCATAACAGATCCTTCAATAGAATTCAAAGTGGTAAGCGCAGAAGTAAAATCTTGCTTTTTTATTGCCTTTTCTGCTGCTTTTAATTCAGATTTTTGCGCCATTAACCCTAATGACATAAATCCTAATGAAAGAGCTAATATTTGTTTTTTCATTTTAGTGTGATTTTATTTATTGTTGTTCTTGATTTTCGTTAGTATCATTTTCAATTTCCGTGCCATTTTCATTTTCTTCTTCTTCATGCATTACTTTAGCAACAGCAGCAATACTATCGCTATCTTTAATATTGATTAATCGAACACCTTGTGTAGCACGCCCCATTACACGTAAATCTTCTACTGCCATACGAATTGTTAATCCTGATTTATTTATAATCATTAAATCATTAGAGTCATCAACATTTTTAATAGCAACTAACTCTCCTGTTTTCTCAGAAATATTTAAAGTTTTAACTCCTTTTCCTCCACGATTCGTTACACGATAATCTTCTAATTTAGAACGCTTACCATATCCTTTCTCAGACACCACTAAAATATTGCTATCCATATCATTCACAGCAACCATTCCAATAACTTCATCCTTATCATGGGCTAAAGTAATTCCTCTAACTCCTGAAGCTGTTCTACCCATTGGACGTGTTTTAGCCTCTTCAAAACGAATAGACTTACCAGATTTTAATGCTAGCATCACTTGACTATCTCCTGTTGTTAATTTTGCTTCTAAAAGCTCATCACCTTCTTTAATAGTTATTGCATTAATTCCGTTTGTTCTTGGACGAGAATATTGCTCTAAAGGTGTTTTCTTAACCTTACCTTTTTTAGTAGCCATTATTACATAATGACTATTGATGTAATCTTCGTCTTTTAAATCTTGCGTAACTAAGAATGCTTTTACTTTATCATCTTGTTCTATATTGATTAAGTTCTGCATTGCTCTACCTTTCGTGTTTTTACCACCTTCAGGAATTTCATATACACGCATCCAGAATACTTTTCCTTTTTGCGTAAAGAACATCATGTATTGGTGGTTTGTACCAACAAATAAATGCTCTAAGAAATCTTGATTACGAGTAGTTGCACCTTTTTGTCCACGTCCTCCTCTATTCTGAACTTTATATTCATCTAAATTTGTACGCTTTACATATCCTGCATGAGAAATAGTTACTACAACTTTAGAATTAGGAATCATATCTTCAATACGCATATCACCACCAGCATATTCAATTACAGAACGACGATCATCTCCATACTTATCTCTAATATGAATTAATTCATCAGTAATAATTTGATAACGTCTAGTTTCATTCGATAAGATATCTTTTAAATCAGCGATAGTTTTCATGATTTCGTCAAACTCAGCACGCAATTTATCTTGCTCTAGACCTGTTAACTGACGTAAACGCATTTCAACAATCGCTTTAGCTTGAATTTCTGTTAATTCAAAACGCTCAATTAATTTAGCTCTTGCTTCATCTGCATTATTAGATCCACGGATAATTGCAATTACTTCATCAATATTATCTGAAGCTATAATTAATCCTTCTAAAATATGTGCTCTAGCTTCAGCTTTCTTTAATTCAAATTCTGTTCTACGAACAACAACTTCATGTCTATGCTCAACAAAATAATGGATTAACTGCTTTAAGTTTAATTGCTCTGGACGACCATTTACTAATGCAATATTATTTACACTAAACGACGTTTGAAGCTGTGTGTATTTAAATAATTTATTTAGAACGATATTAGGAATTGCATCACGTTTTAAAATGTACACAATTCGCATTCCTTTTCTATCAGATTCATCACGAATATTCGCAATACCTTCTAGCTTTTTATCATTTACTAACTCAGCAGTTTTTTTAATCATTTCTGCTTTATTAACTTGATATGGAATCTCAGTTACAATGATACACTCACGTCCTTTTATCTCTTCAATAGAAGCTTTAGCACGCATTACAATACGTCCACGACCAGTATGAAAAGCATCACGCACACCGTCATACCCGTAAATAGTACCTCCGGTAGGAAAATCTGGTGCTTTGATGTGTTGCATTAACTCATCAATCTCAATATCTCTATTTTCAATATAAGCAATAGTACCGTTTACAACTTCAGTTAAGTTATGTGGCGCCATATTTGTTGCCATACCTACTGCAATACCAGATGCTCCGTTAACTAATAAATTAGGGATACGAGTTGGTAAAACTGTTGGTTCTTGTAAAGTATCATCAAAATTTAATTTATGATCTACCGTATCCTTTTCAATATCAGCTAACATATCTTCTGATATTTTCTGCATTCTAACCTCTGTATAACGCATCGCTGCAGGAGAATCACCATCAACAGAACCAAAGTTACCTTGACCATCAACCATCATATAACGTACACTCCAATTCTGAGCCATACGAACCATAGAATCGTATACTGAAGTATCACCATGTGGATGATACTTACCTAATACTTCTCCAACAATTCTTGCTGACTTTTTATATGCTCCTGTAGCTTTAATACCTAATTCATGCATTCCAAACAAAACCCTTCTATGCACTGGTTTTAAACCATCTCTTACATCTGGTAACGCTCTCGATACTATTACCGACATCGAATAATCGATGTATGCGGATTTCATTTGTTCTTCAATGTTGATAGGAATCAACTTTTCGCCATCTGCCATATATATTTTTTTAAAATATTAGTACTCATTTTCGTCAAAAAAGTGAATTTTACCACGATAAAACTCACTTCTAAAATGCGCTTAAAAAAGCCGCATTTTCTAAAACATTGCAAGATACTACAATACCTATTTATATACAAAAAATATCCACACTCTTTTAAGTCTATTTATTAACAATTTTAACGCTTTTTTAAACATTATTTCATCGTCAGAATGTCAGTTGAAAACTATTGGCATCTTTTTTGTAAATTTTAAGAAAAAAACTTACTAACTTTACACTTATACAAATTTATTTTATGGACGATAATTTTTCACCACAAGTTAGAGATGTAATTACTTTTAGTAAAGAAGAAGCCTTACGTTTAGGTCACGACTTTATTGGAACTGAACATCTGCTATTAGGTTTGATACGGAAAGGAGACGGAAAAGCCATTGAGATATTAACTACATTTGATGTAGATTTAGATTTGGTGCGCAATAAATTAGAAAAATTAAATCCGACTACCCCATCTATAACAAGCGTAGAAAAAAAGAGCTTACATCTTACAAGGCAAGCCGAAAAAGCAATAAAAACAACATTTTTAGAAGCTAAATTATACCAAAGTGACTCTATTGATACTGCTCATTTACTATTATGTATTTTACGTAACGAAAATGATCCCACAACTAAGTTACTTCAAAAATACGATGTAGATTACGAACAAGCGAAAGCGTTATACAAACAATTTCATGTAGAAGATAATTATAGCTCACCTACTGCTGAAACACCATCAGAAGATGATTTCTCTGAAGATAAATCAAATCCTTATGGGCAGCAAACTCCAAAAGGGAAACAAGCAAAAAAATCTAAAACACCTGTTTTAGATAATTTCGGACGTGATTTAACAGCTTTAGCTATTGCAGGTAAATTAGACCCTGTAGTTGGTCGTATTAAAGAAATTGAACGTGTTTCTCAAATATTAAGTAGACGAAAGAAAAACAACCCAATGCTAATTGGTGAACCTGGAGTTGGTAAATCTGCCATTGCCGAAGGTTTAGCTTTACGTATTGTAAACAGAAAAGTTTCAAGAATTTTATTCGATAAACGTATAGTATCTCTTGATTTAGCAAGTTTGGTTGCTGGCACAAAATACCGTGGTCAGTTTGAAGAACGAATGAAAGCTTTAATGAATGAACTTGAAAAGAACGAAGACATCATTTTATTTATTGATGAAATTCATACAATAGTTGGCGCTGGTGGAGCAACAGGTTCTTTAGATGCATCAAATATGCTAAAACCAGCTTTAGCTAGAGGAGAAATACAATGTATTGGAGCTACTACGTTAGATGAGTACAGAACAAACATTGAAAAAGACGGAGCATTAGAACGTCGTTTTCAAAAAGTAATTGTCGACCCAACTACGGTTGAAGAAACAGTTCAAATTTTACACAATATTAAAGGTAAATACGAAGCGCATCATCATGTTTCTTTTACTGATGAAGCTATTGACGCCTGTGTAAAACTAACGAATCGTTACATGACAGATCGTTTTTTACCAGACAAGGCTATAGATGCTTTAGATGAAGCTGGATCGAGAATTCATATAACAAATATTGTAGTTCCTCAACAAATTTTAGAACTAGAATCTAAATTAGAAGAAATTCGCGAACACAAAACAAGAGCTGTAAGCGGTCAAAAATATGAAGAGGCAGCAAAGCTTCGTGATGATGAAAAAAACATAGAAACTGCACTAGAATCTGCTCAAAATCAATGGGAAGAAGATTCTAAGTTGCACAGAGAGATTGTAACAGAAGATAATGTAGCAGAAGTTGTATCTATGATGACAGGAATTCCTGTAAATCGTGTAGCTGAAGCTGAAAGTAGTCGTTTAGCCGATCTTCCTCAATTAATTAAAGGAAAAGTTATTGGTCAAGATGAAGCTGTTACCAAAGTAGTTAAAGCTATACAACGTAATCGTGTTGGATTAAAAGACCCAAACAAACCAATTGGTTCATTTATATTTTTAGGATCAACAGGTGTTGGTAAAACACAACTAGCCAAGGTATTAGCTCGTGAATTATTTGACTCTGATGATTCTTTGATTAGAATTGATATGAGTGAGTATATGGAAAAATTTGCTATTTCTCGTTTAATTGGTGCTCCTCCAGGATATGTAGGTTATGAAGAAGGTGGACAACTAACCGAAAAAGTACGTAGGAAGCCTTATTCTGTAATTCTTTTGGATGAAATTGAAAAAGCGCATCCTGATGTATTTAACATGATGTTACAAATTTTAGATGACGGTCATATTACTGATAGTCTTGGACGTAAAATTGATTTTAGAAATTCAATTATTATAATGACATCAAATATTGGTGCTCGTAAAGTAAAAGAATTTGGTGCTGGTGTTGGTTTTGGCACCTCATCTAAAAAAGATCAAGAAGATGCTCATGCTAAAAGCATTATTGAAGGTGCGTTAAAAAAATCATTTGCACCTGAGTTCTTAAATCGTATTGATGATGTAATTATCTTCAATTCTCTAGAACGTGAAGATATTCACAAAATTATTGATATTGAATTGGATAAACTATTAAGCCGTATCTCTGACTTAGGTTATAAATTAACTTTAAGTGAAAAAGCAAAAGATTATATTGCTGATAAAGGTTTTGACAAACAATATGGAGCTAGACCTTTAAAAAGAGCTATACAAAAGTATATCGAAGATGCATTAGCTGAAGAAATTGTAAATTCTAAGCTAGATGAAGGTGATACTATTTTTATGGATTTAGATGAGAAAGACAAAAAGCTTCTCATTAAAATTGAAAAAGGCGAAAAACCAAAAGAAACTAGAACAGAAATTGATGATAATTAACAGTAAGCCCAAGTTAAAACTTGGGCTTTTTTATACACAAATAACAACAAAGTAAAAACACGCAAATAGCGTAATTATTTAATTTATTGCCTTTTAAAAACCAGTTAAAATCATTTTTTCTGTTAAAGTCTTTGATAAAAAAGGTAAAAAAGGTAACTTCGGCGCTTTAAATACCTTAAATTTTGAAAGAATGAAAAAACTAATACTTTTAGCCCTTATAGGAGTTTCAATAGTTTCATGTAATAAAAAAGAGCCTGTAAAAGATTATTTAATCATATCAGGTAAGATAGAAAACTTCAAAAAAAGAGACATTACTTTAACTGGATTCAATTTTGAAAAGAAAATTAAATTTGATAGAAAAACTGGAACTTTTAAAGATACTCTAAGAATTAATAGAGATGGTTACTACACACTTATTTTACAAGCAAAAAGAGTATCTTTAAACTTATACCTTAATGATACTGTTGACACTAAAATAATTGCCGATTATAAAAACATTGGTAATGTTATGTATAAAGGTACAAACTCTAACATAAACGATTATTTCGTTAAAAAGAAAAAAAGCTGGACAAAACATATAACAAACGCTAACAAATTTTTCTCGTTTGAAGAAGATGAATTTTTAGAAAAACTAGAAGCTTACAAAGATGATTTAACTGAATTATCTATATCTAACAACTTACCTACCGATTTCTTAAAAGCAGAAGTTAAAAATATCGATTACGAATACCTTAGAAACATTTCTAATTACGAAAAGTTTCATGCTATTTTAACAGGTAACGAAGACTTTAAAACATCAGAAGATTTTCCTGATGCTTTTGAAAACTTCAATTTTAGTAATGGAGACGATTATGTAAACTCTTTTTCTTATCGTGCAATGCTAAATGAACAGTTAGATAGAATTACTAGAGAAAAAAATAAAGATGGTGAAGATTTTTACCTTACTTATTTAGAAACTATTCAAACAGAAGTCAACGATACAATAGCTAAAAATGATTTACTTCATAAAAGTGCTGTAAAAAGTATTACTTATACTGATAATTTAAAAGAATTTTATAACAAATTTAAAGCGTATTCTACGAATAAAGAACATAAAGAAGAAATCGCAAAAAGTTATAACATTTTAAAAACAGTAGCTAAAGGACAACCTGCACCGAAGTTTAAAGATTTTGAAAACTATGCAGGCGGAACAACTTCTTTAGACGATTTATTAAATAAAGGAAAGTATTTATACATCGATGTATGGGCTACATGGTGTGCTTTTTGTAAAAAAGAAATCCCTTTACTAAAAAGATTAGAAGAAGAGTACCACGGAAAAAACATCGAATTTGTAAGCATTAGTGTTGACGATAAAAAGCAACATGAAAAATGGAAACAAACTATCATCGATAGAGAAATGACTGGAATTCAATTATTCAGTGGTAAAAAACAAGCTGAATTAGAATGGGCTCAAAAATTCTTAATAAAAGGATTACCTAAGTTTATCATTATCGATCCTCAAGGAAATATTGTAAACCCTAATGCTCCAGCACCATCTCAAGGAGAAAAATTAATTAGTATTTTTGATGAATTAGGAGTTTAATTATCCTTAAAATAAAGCATAAAAAACCGCTAAATAGCGGTTTTTTATGCTTTACTATTTCCTTAAAACCTATTATCACCATCTAAAACATCACCAAGTCCTCCTAAAACACTTCCTTCCCCTCTATCTCCTCGTCCGGTTTGTGGCGCCATAGCCAATACTCTTCCTGCTAATCTACTAAAGGGTAATGATTGTATATATACAGTTCCTGGTCCTCTAAGAGTAGCAAAAAACAGACCTTCACCACCAAAAACAGTATTCTTAATTCCGCCAACAAACTCAATATCATAATCTACCCCTTGAGTAAAACCTACAATACAACCAGTATCAACTTTTAAAACCTCACCTGGTTGCAATACTTTTTTAGCCATTGTTCCACCTGCATGAACAAAACCAATACCATCACCTTCCATTTTTTGCATAATAAAACCTTCGCCACCAAATAAACCTCTACCTAATCGTTTAGAAAACTCTATTCCTATAGAAACCCCTTTAGCTGCGCATAAAAAAGCATCTTTTTGACAAATAAATTTACCTCCAAATTCTGATAAATCAATTGGAATAATTTTACCTGGATATGGTGATGCAAATGACACTTGTTTTTTTCCTTGTCCGTCATTTGTAAAAACAGTCATAAACAAACTTTCACCAGTAAGAATTCGTTTTCCTGCTGAAAATATTTTACCCAGCAATCCTTTTTCTTGATTAGAGCCGTCTCCAAAAATAGTATTCATTTTCACTTCAGCATCCATCATCATAAAACTTCCAGATTCTGCCACCACTCCTTCTTGCGGATCTAACTCAATTTCTACATATTGCATTTCTTCACCAAAAATGCGGTAATCTATTTCGTGTGCATTCATAATAATTAGTTTTTATTATT
>JAHDHE010000002.1 GCA_020631475.1 Tenacibaculum sp.
CATAATAACAACCTTTTTAAACTATTTTTTAACTTTTTTTCAAACATCTGTTTAATAGGTTTTTACGAGCAAAATATTTTTTAAACTGATTTAAAACCTACCTACAACATCTACATTTACCAACTCTAGACATCTTCTTTTTAAAATACCTTATATATATATTGTGGAAAAAATGCTTTTACAATATCTTTGCATTTCGAAATCTCCACTTGTAAGGAGATTAACATATAACATATATATAATGATTAAGATTACATTACCTGACGGGAGCGTTAAAGAGTTTGAAAAGAATAGCACGGCTATTGATGTTGCTAAAAGCATTAGTGAAGGTTTGGCTAGAAATGTTATTTCAGCTACATTTGAAGGAAATACTATTGAAACCACTACTCCACTTACAACAGACGGCTCGTTAGTATTACATACATTTAATGACACAAAAGGAAAAGAAGCTTTTTGGCATTCTTCTGCACACGTATTAGCACAATCTATTTTAGATTTTTACCCAAATGCAAAACTTACAATAGGGCCTGCTATTGAAAATGGATTTTATTATGATGTTGATTTTGGAGAAGAAAACATCTCTGATAAAGATTTTAGTAAAATTGAAAAGCAATTCTTAGAGCGCGCTCGAGAAAAAGCAGAATTTAAAATGCGTTCAATTTCTAAAACAGATGCTTTAGCATACTACAAAGAACAAGGTAACGAATATAAGGTAGAATTAATTGAAGGCTTAACAGACGGAGAGATCACTTTTTGTGACCATTCTGATTTTACTGATTTATGTCGTGGCGGCCATATTCCGAATACAGGAATTATAAAAGCCGTTAAAATAATGAGTGTTGCGGGTGCTTACTGGCGTGGTGATGAAAAAAACAATCAATTAACTCGTGTTTACGGAATCTCTTTCCCTAAACAAAAACAGCTAAAAGAATATTTAGAGTTATTAGAAGAGGCTAAAAAACGCGATCACAGAAAACTTGGTAAAGAGTTAGAGTTATTTACTTTTTCTCAGAAAGTTGGAGCTGGTTTACCTTTATGGCTACCAAAAGGAGCAGCCTTACGCGCGAGGTTAGAAGATTTCTTAAAAGCTGCTCAGAAAAAAGCAGGTTACGAAATGGTAATGACCCCACATATTGGTCAGAAAGAATTATATGTTACTTCTGGGCATTATGCTAAATATGGTGAAGACAGCTTTCAACCAATAAAAACTCCTAAAATAGAAGAAGAGTTTTTATTGAAACCTATGAACTGTCCTCATCACTGTGAAGTTTACAATTTCAAACCACATTCTTATAAAGATTTACCTAAACGTTTTGCTGAATTCGGTACCGTATATAGATACGAACAAAGTGGAGAATTACATGGACTAACTCGTGTACGTGGTTTTACTCAAGATGATGCACATATTTTTTGTACTCCAGAGCAATTAGATCAAGAATTTAAAGAAGTTATCGACTTAGTTCTTTATGTATTCGGTTCTTTAGGATTTGAAGATTTCACTGCGCAAGTATCTATTAGAGATATGCAAAACCTAGATAAATACATAGGTGATGTTGAAACTTGGGAAATTGCTGAACAAGCAATTATAAATGCTGCGACCGATAAAGGATTAAATTTCGTTATTGAAGAAGGTGAAGCAGCCTTTTATGGTCCAAAATTAGACTTTATGGTAAAGGATGCTTTAGGCAGAAGTTGGCAATTAGGAACCATTCAAGTTGACTATAATTTACCAAAACGTTTCGAATTAAGCTATAAAGGAGCAGATAATCAATTACACCAACCAGTAATGATTCACCGTGCACCATTTGGTTCTATGGAACGATTCATTGCAGTGTTACTAGAGCATACAGGAGGAAACTTTCCGCTTTGGCTAACTCCAGAACAAGTTATTGTACTGCCAATCAGTGAGAAATATCAAAAATATACAGAAAAAGTTTTAACTTTGTTAGAAAATTCCGAAATTCGCGCCCTCGTGGACAACCGAAACGAGAAGACTGGAAGAAAGATTCGTGATGCAGAAGTAAGCAAAATTCCATTTATGGTAATTGTTGGAGAGAAAGAAGAAGAAGACGGCACAGTATCTGTAAGAAAGCACGGTGAAGGCGACATAGGAACATTTACAATTGAAGAGTTTATTTCTTTAATACAGAAAGAAGTTAGTAAAACATTAGTTCCTTTTGGAAACCAAAAATAAGATAGTAATTTTAAATTTATAAGTCATAGCAATTAGAAGAAGAGGCGGACGTAGACCGCTAAGAGTAATTAAAGAAGATCAACATAGAATTAACGGAAAAATCCGTGATGTTGAAGAAGTTCGTCTTGTAGGCGAAAACATAGAGGTGGGTGTATATTCTTTATCGAGAGCTAAAGAAATTGCACGAGAACAAGAGTTAGATTTAGTTGAAATCTCACCTAAAGCTGTTCCTCCTGTTTGTAAAGTTATTGATTACAAAAAGTTTTTATACGAACAAAAGAAACGTGAAAAAGCTTTAAAATCGAAAGCTACTAAAGTTACCGTTAAAGAAATACGTTTCGGTCCGAATACTGATGAGCATGATTATGAGTTTAAAAAGAAGCACGCTATTAAGTTTTTAAAAGACGGTGCCAAATTAAAAGCATTTGTTTTCTTCAAAGGACGTTCGATTGTATTTAAAGAACAAGGGCAAATTTTATTATTAAAATTAGCGCAAGAATTAGAAGAATTCGGTAAGGTAGAACAAATGCCTAAGTTAGAAGGAAAACGTATGATTATGTTTATAGCCCCTAAAAAGGTTAAATAAATATAACATAAACAATATATAAGCAAGATAAACTAAAAAACAAAGATGCCTAAAATTAAAACAAAATCTAGTGCCAAGAAACGTTTCAAGTTAACTGGTTCTGGTAAGATCAAAAGAAAGCACGCGTTTAAAAGTCACATCTTAACAAAGAAGTCTAAAAAACGTAAGCTTGCATTAACTCATTCGACTTTAGTTCATAAGTCTGATGAAGCTAACATTAAGCAACAATTAGTATTAAGATAATAATTGTTAGCCAGGGAATTTAATTATTAACCATGGAGTTAGGCTCAATTAAGTATCGATTTTCGATCGCCTACTACAAAAAAACATTTGAATTATGCCAAGATCAGTAAATTCAGTAGCCTCAAGAAGAAGAAGAAAAAAAATCTTGAAGCAAGCAAAAGGTTACTTTGGAAGACGTAAAAACGTTTACACAGTAGCAAAAAATGCGGTAGAGAAAGCAATGACATATGCTTATCGTGACCGTAAAAACAATAAGAGAAACTTCCGTTCATTATGGATTCAACGTATTAACGCTGGAGCTCGTCAGTTCGGAATGTCTTACTCGCAGTTTATGGGTAAAGTAAAAGCTAATAACATCGAATTAAACCGTAAGGTTTTAGCCGATTTAGCTATGAACAATCCAGAAGCTTTTAAGGCCATTGTAGAAAAAGTAAAATAAGTTTCATAACCTTGCTTATACTAAAAACCCAAACCTAAACGTTTGGGTTTTTTTAAACCATTAACATAAATAATTTGAACATAAAGTTGTTACCTATGAAAGCTCTAAAAATCATATTCATATTTATTTTTACTCAAAATATTTTAGCACAAAATAACTTAACAAAAGCTGAAGCAGAAGCACTACCTAATACAATTGAAAATCAATTTATAAAGATTTACAGACTATCTAATAGTTGGCAAGAATATAAAATGATAAAAAGAACACACTTCATTTCTTTTCAAAAAAATATTTTAGATAGCATTAAAGTTATTAAAACTGATGCAACCTCTAAACAAATTAAAATAGATGAGCAGCTTAAAACTATTACCTCTCTACAAACTAAAATAGATACTTTAAAAAACGATTTATCTTCATCAATTGAAAAAGAAAATGCTTTTTCTTTTTTAGGCACAACTCTTAACAAAACCACCTACAACACTATTTTATGGAGTGTTATTACTGGTTTATTAATTGGACTTGCATTTTTTATCTATCGCTTTAATAATAGTAACGTAGTTACTAGAGAAACCAAAGATTTATTAGCAGACACAGAGCTAGAGTTTGAGCAATATAAAAAGAATGCTATCGAAAAAGAACAAAAACTACGTAGACAGTTACAAGATGAGATTAACAAACAACGTGGGGTAAGTTAATTTTAATTAGCACCAATACAACAAACAAAAAGAGGGCGTCTAAAATATTTTAGACGCCCTCTTTTGTGTGCATAAATTTAACTCTTATGACAACCCTGAAATAACTCCATTATTATCAATACTCATTCCTTCTGATGCAGGAATGGCTGGTAACCCAGGCATACGCATCATTTTTCCTAAAATAGGGATTATGAATTGAGCTCCTGCTGCTATTTCAATTTCACGAACGTTTACAGTAAAACCTTCTGGTTTACCAATTAACTTATCATTATCTGAAAAAGATTTTTGTGTTTTTGCCATACATACAGCAAAATCATTAAAACCTAAACGATCAATTCTACGTAAGTTTAATTCAGCTTTTTTATCATACGTTACACCTATTGCTCCGTAAATTTCTTTAGCAATTGTTTCTATTTTTTCTTTTACAGGGCTTTTCCAATCATATAATGGTTTAAATTGAGTAGCTTTATTTTCAACTACATCAACTACTGCATTTGCTAAGTTTTTCGTTCCTTCACCTCCTTTTGCCCATCCTTCAGAAACTACTGCTTTTACCCCTAAGCTAGCACAAGCTTCAATTACAAAATTCACTTCTTCATCAGAATCTGAAATAAATGAATTGATTGCAACTACAGGTTCTATATTAAACTTACGTATATTTTCAATATGCTTTTCTAAATTCTTAAATCCATTTTGAACACGCTCTACACTTGGTGTATTGTATTCTTCTGATGGAGAACCTCCGTGATGACGCAACGCTCTAATAGTAGCAACCAACACTACACATTTAGGATTTAATCCTGCATACTGTGATTTTATATTTAAAAATTTCTCAGCTCCTAAATCTGCACCAAAACCAGCCTCTGTAACTACATAATTAGATAATGACAATCCCATTTTTGTAGCAATAATTGTATTTGTTCCCTGTGCAATATTTGCAAAAGGACCTCCGTGTATAATCGCAGGATTTTCCTCTAAGGTTTGTACTAAATTTGGTTTAATGGCATCTTTTAACAAAATAGCCATTGCATCTTGCGCTTTTAAATCACGTGCAAAAACAGGTTTCTTGTCAAAAGTAAATCCAATAAAAATGTTTCCTAAACGTTCTTTTAAATCATCAAAACTAGTAGCCATACAAAGTATTGCCATTACTTCTGATGCTGGTGTAATATTAAATCCATCTTCTCTAGGAATTCCATTTGCTGTTCCTCCTAAGCCGATAGTTATTTGACGCAGTGCACGATCATTCATATCAATCACACGTTTCCATAAAATAGTACGTGGATCGATATTTAAATTATTCGTTTTACTCTGTAAGTTATTATCTATTAAAGCAGATAATAAATTGTTTGCTTTTTCTATTGCATTAAAATCTCCTGTAAAATGAAGATTGATATCTTCCATCGGAACAACTTGAGAATATCCACCTCCTGCTGCTCCTCCTTTTATACCAAAAACTGGTCCCAAAGAAGGTTCTCTCAATACAACTGTAGCTTGTTTACCTACTTTATTCAAACCTTCAGTTAATCCAATAGACACAGTGGTTTTTCCTTCGCCTGCTGGTGTTGGAGTTAATGCTGTTACCAAAACCAAGTTGTTATTCTTAATTTTCTTATCATCAATCAAGCTTAAAGGTAGTTTTGCTTTGTACTTACCGTACATTTCTAAATCATCCTCTGTAATATTTAGCTTAGCTGCTATATGCTTTATATGCTTTAAATCTTTTGCTTGAGCAATCTCAATATCTGTTAAATACGCCATAGCGAATTGTATAAAATTAGGTTGTTTATTATGCTAAAAAATAGCAGGTAAATATACATAATATAATCACTATAAAACCTGACATTTATTAGCATTTTACAACTAATCATATACTAACTAGATAAATATCTTAAAAGAATTGTCCAATCTTTTTTGAAATACTATATTTGCACGTTTTAAAAAAAGTCGATTTAAATTATTAAAAATGCAAAACAAAGGTCTTATTAAATTATTTGCTGTCCTGTTTGGATTAGTGAGTTTGTACCAATTGTCGTTTACATTTTTTGCTAATAAAGTAGAAGATAGCGCAAAAGAGTACTCAAAAGAAAACGTTAAAGATAACAACGGTAGAGAGTTAGCTAGATATGAAAGAAAATATCTTGATAGCGTAGCAAATAAAGAAGTATTAAATTTAGGAGTTGCTAAATACACTTACGATGATATCAGGGAGAAAGAAATGAACCTTGGTTTAGATTTAAAAGGTGGTATTAATGCAATTTTACAAGTATCTGTAAAAGATATCTTAATTGGGTTATCTAACAACTCAAAAAACACTGTTTTTACTGAAGCATTAGCAAAAGCTGATGAAGCTCAAAAAGATAGTCAAGAAAATTATTTAGATTTATTCTATAACAACTTCGTAGAATTATCTGCAAACAAAGTAAAGTTAAGCGATCCAAGTATTTTTGGAACTAAATCGTTACGTGACAAAATCGACTTTAATAAAACTAACGAACAAGTAAAATCGACTTTACAAGAAGAAATTAACACCTCTATTAATACTGCTTTCGAAGTATTACGTAGTCGTATTGATAAATTTGGTGTTGTTCAACCAAGCATTCAAAGAATTGGAACTTCTGGACGTATTCAAGTAGAATTGCCAGGAGCTAAAGATATTGATAGAGTTCAAAAATTATTACAAAGTACTGCCGAATTACAGTTTTGGGAAGTATACACAAATGCTGATGTACAAAACTTTTTCTTTACTGCAAATGCTAAAGTTGCTGAATTATTAAAAGATGACTCAACTACTGAAGTTGCTAAAGATTCGACGAAATCAGATAGTATTGATGATTTATTAGGAGAATCTTCAGATTCTACGGAAGTAGCTACTCAGAAAAATTTATTTACATATTTATTTCCTAATGTAGCTCAAAATCAACAACAAATAACATCTTTAGTTGCGCAAGCAAGAGTACAAGATACTGCTAAAGTTAATAGCCTTCTAGCTAATAAAGAAGTTAGAGCTTTATTACCAGCTAACTTAAAATATGTTAAGTTTTTATGGGACTACAAAGCAAATCCTAGTACAGACGGAACAAACGATATTATAAGTTTATATGCAATAAAATCTAACAGAAATGACAAACCTTCTATTGACGGTGATGTAATTGCTGATGCAAAACAAGATTACGATCAAGTAAGTAAACCGATTGTATCTATGACGATGAACGGGATCGGTACTAAAAAATGGTCTAAGCTAACTGGAGAAAACATAGGTAAACATGTTGCTATTGTACTAGACAACTATGTTTATACTGCACCAGTTATTAATGGACAATTAGGTAGTAACTCTTCTATTTCTGGTGGTTCTATGACTGTTAACGAAGCACAAGATATTGCAACAATTTTAAAAGCTGGTAAATTACCTGCTCCTGCAAGAATGATTCAAGCACAAGTTGTTGGACCATCTTTAGGTCAAGAATCTATTAATGCAAGTATGTGGTCTTTCGGATTAGCTATCTTATTAGTTTTAGGTTGGATGTTCTTATACTATGGTAGAGCTGGTTTATATGCAAACATCGCATTATTAGTAAACATCTTATTTATTTTCGGATGGTTAGTATCGTTTAACGCAGTATTAACATTACCTGGTATTGCTGGTATTATCTTAACCATAGGTATGTCGGTAGATGCGAACGTAATTATTTTCGAAAGAATTAAAGAAGCTTTAAGAGGTGGAAAAAGTTTAGCAACTGCAGTTGATGAAGGATTTAGTTTTAAAGGAGCTTTATCTGCAATTATTGATGCAAACATTACTACTTTCTTAACTGGAGTTATCTTATTTGTATTCGGAACAGGGCCAATTAAAGGTTTTGCTTATACTTTAATGTTAGGTATTGCTACTTCATTATTTACAGCAATTTTTATTACTCGTTTATTTATTGATGGAGCTGTTAACAAAGGAACGAAGTTACCTTTTAACACAAACATTTCTAAAAATTGGTTTAACAATATTAATATTGAATTCTTAAAGAAGCGTAAGTTAGCTTACATCATTTCTGGATTCTTTATTCTTGCAGGATTAGTTTCAATCTTTACTTTAGGATTAAAACAAGGGGTTGACTTTAAAGGAGGTCGTTCGTACGTTGTACGTTTCGATAAATCTATGAAAGCTAACGAAGTTGCTTCTTCTTTAAAAGATGCTTTTGGTTCTGCTCCTGAAGTTAAAACTTATGGTTCAGATAATCAATTAAAAATTACTACTGCTTTTAAAATTGATGAAGAAGGTAGAGAAGTTGATGATCAAGTACAAACTGCATTATATAACGGATTAAAATCTTACATCGGAACAACTTCTTATGAAGACTTTAAACCAGGATTTGAAAAAGCAGAAAATGCAAACGGAATTATGAGCTACATGAAAGTAGAGCCAACAATTGCCGATGATATTAAGCAAGCAGCTTTATGGGCGGTATTAGGTTCTTTACTTGTAGTATTTTTATATATCTTATTACGTTTTAGAAAAATGTCTTACTCTATTGGTGCAGTAGCAGCAGTATTCCACGATGTATTAGTGGTATTAGGAGTATTCTCAATTTTCTACAAGTTCATGCCTTTTGACATGGAAATTGGTCAATCATTTATTGCAGCAATTTTAACAGTAGTTGGATACTCGCTGAATGATACCGTAGTAATTTTCGATAGAATTAGAGAATATGCAGCCGAAAGTAAATCTTTAACTGCTGGTTTAGTAGACAAAGCATTAAGCAGCACATTAGGTAGAACAATCAATACCTCTTTAACTACATTATTAGTAATGTTAGCTATTTTCTTCTTCGGAGGAGATAGTATTAAAGGATTTATGTTCGCATTAATCGTTGGTGTAGTTGTTGGTACGTATTCATCATTATTCGTAGCAACACCAATTATGTTCGACGCTTCTAAAAAAGAAGACAAGAAATAATAATTAAATAAATATTTCCAAAACCGTTTTGAGTTATTATTCAAAACGGTTTTTTTAGTTAATATCAAGCAACTATCTTTGCACTCTGATGAAAATTACAAAACTTCACGATTTATATTTTAAAGAATTTATTTCTTCTAACGAACTATCTAACATAGTTAAGTCGTTAGCAGAACAAGTAAAAAACGATTTACCAAAAGATGAAGTTCCTCTTTTTGTAGGAATTTTAAACGGATGTTTTGTTTTTACTGCCGATTTTTTACGTGAGTATAAAGGCGATTGTGAAATGACTTTTGTAAAGTTAGCTTCCTACGAAGGAACAACATCAACAGAAAATGTAAAAAAACTGATTGGTATCAACGAAGATTTAACAAATCGGACTGTTATCATTTTAGAAGATATTATAGATACGGGTACAACCTTACAAGAAATCTATGAAATCTTTAAATCAAAAAATATAAAAGAACTTAAAGTAGTAACTCTTTTCTTTAAGCCAGATGTATACCGTAAAGAACTACCAATAAATTATATCGGAAAAAGTATTGAAGATAAATTTATTGTTGGTTACGGATTAGATTACAAAGGTTATGGAAGAAACTTGCCTGCTATTTACCAATTAACAACACAACCCAAAATGAAAAATATCGTATTATTCGGCCCTCCGGGAGCAGGAAAAGGTACACAAGCTGAAGTATTAAAAGAAAAGTACAATTTAGTACATATATCTACTGGAGATGTATTCCGCTTTAATATTAAAAACAAAACAGAATTAGGCTTATTAGCTAAAACCTATATGGATGACGGAAACTTAGTTCCAGACGAAGTTACCATTAGCATGTTAAAAGCTGAAGTTGAAAGAAATGCTGATGCTGCAGGTTTTATTTTTGATGGTTTTCCTAGAACAGAATCTCAAGCAGAAGCTTTAGATGCTTTTTTAGCTGAAAAGAACGAACGTATAAACGGAATGGTTGCTTTAGAAGTACCAGAAGATTTATTAGTTGATCGTTTATTAGAAAGAGGAAAAACGAGTGGTCGTACCGATGATATGGATGAAAGTAAAATCCGTAATCGTTTTAACGAATACAATACTAAAACAGCCGTTTTAAAAGATTTTTACCAAGCACAAGGTAATTACTACGGTGTAAACGGTGTAGGGTCTATTGAAGAGATCACACAACGCTTATCTGACGTGTTTGACACATTATAAATATATAAGGTTAAAGGTAAAGGGTTAAAGTACTTTTACCTAAAGCCCTTAACCTAAAACCCTAGAGTATGACTGAAGGAAATTTTGTTGACTATATAAAAATCTACGCATCTTCTGGTAAAGGAGGACGAGGATCTGCGCATTTACACCGAGAAAAATACATTACTAAAGGTGGACCAGATGGTGGTGATGGTGGTCGTGGAGGTCACATCATTTTACGTGGTGACAAAAGTATGTGGACACTTTTCCATTTAAAATTCAAACGTCATTTTAGAGCAGAATCTGGTGGTGATGGTAGTGCAAGTAGAAGTACTGGTAAAGATGCTGATGATATTATTGTAAACGTACCACTAGGTACTATTATTCGTGATGCAGATACCGATACTATTTTACATGAAATTACCGAAAACGGACAAGATGTTATCTTATTAGAAGGTGGTAAAGGTGGTTTAGGTAACTGGCACTTTAAATCGTCTACTAACCAAGCACCTCGTTATGCGCAACCTGGTATTGAAGGTAAAGAAGGTTGGTTTCGTATAGAACTTAAAATATTAGCTGATGTTGGTTTAGTTGGTTTTCCTAATGCAGGTAAATCTACTTTACTATCTGTAATTACTGCAGCAAAACCAAAAATTGCTGATTATGCTTTTACAACTTTAAAACCAAATTTAGGGATTGTAGAACATCGTAATCATCAAAGTTTTGTGGTTGCTGATATTCCTGGAATTATTGAAGGAGCTGCTGAAGGAAAAGGATTAGGACACTACTTCCTACGTCATATCGAGCGTAACTCTGCCCTATTATTTTTAATTCCTGCTGATAGCGATGATATTCAGAAAGAATATGATATTCTATTAAACGAATTGAAAAAACACAACCCTGAATTATTAGATAAAGATCGTTTATTAGCCATTTCTAAATCGGATATGTTAGACGATGAATTAAAAGAAGAAATTAAAGCGGAGTTGCCTAAAGATGTTGAAACATTATTTATTTCGTCTGTAGCACAATTAGGTTTACAAGAATTGAAAGATAAATTATGGGGGATGTTAAATTAGGCATATACCTTTTATTATAAAAAATCCCACTTAATATTAAGTGGGATTTTTATTTATTTTAGTTTTTAAAATCTATTTCTTTTGAGTTCAATAAATCCTGTAGTTCACCAGAAATCTCTATAAAAGGAATGTCTATTTTTTTATCGCGATGTATATTTATTATCGTTGATATACTTTTAAAATATTCACCATAATTTAACTTTGATTTTGTAATAATAAAATAAAGATCTAGATCTTTCATTAAATCATAAATTTTTTCTGTATTTGAAAGTTTTACTTTATTGTCGCCAATTTTTAATTTCTTACCATTAAGAAATTCTACTTTTTTATATTTTAATTCTTTTAATTTAGATTTTACATATTCAAAGTTTTTAGCATATAACTTATTTTCTAGTACTTTTATAGGATGCTCTCTAATACCTGGAAAATTGATTACAACAACTTCGTCTTTTTTATTTGTCTCTTTTATTGAATTTTTAATATAACTTAATGAACCTTGGTTTTTTAAACCCAAGCCACTTGTTATATTATGTACACTATTAGTTCTATAAAAAATAGTAGATACTTTAGCGCTACTAATTTCAGATTTTACTTTATCTATGGTAGAGTAGTTAGTTTTTTTATCTGCTAGTAACAAGACCTTTAACCATGGTATATTTTCTACTTGTAAACTTTTCTTAAATAAAAAAATACTATTACCTAAGTCTCTTATATTAATTAAACTATCTTTTAAATAAACATTATTTTTCTTATCTACATAAACCTCTAATAACGGAGTTACATAATTCTAGCTATATTTTATTTCAAAATTTTTACTCTTTGGCAATTGAATGCTCTGTATTTGCGCCTTACAAACACTGTTTATAAATAACAGTAAAATGACTGTAGCTATTTTCATTATTTAAGAGGGTATTTTAATTCTTCAATTGGTATAAACTTTATTCCTTTAAAATTCACTTTTTCTATAGCTTCTTTTAATTTTTCAGAAACGTAATAACTACTTTTTAAATTCGATTTATAAATATCGATTTTATTCATACGCATATATATTAATAGCTTCACAATCATGTTCATTACCATATATCATTAAAGGTTTTTCAATTTCAATTCCATTAAATTCTTTTATTCCTATTTGGTCAAAAGCTTTATGAAGTAAAAGATAAGTTTTGAATTTTAATGAATTTAATAAATATTGATATAATTCTGTACTCCAAACAATATCATAGATATCCAATTCTTCTAAGATGTCATTAATTGTTATTAATTCTTTCCACATTTTTCTATAGTCAATCTTTCCTAATCCATTATATAATTCTTCTTGATAATTAAATTCAAAATATTCTGGATTCTTCAAAATCGGATAGTTTCCTTTCCCAAATCCACAAAAATATGCATAGGGTTCATAGTTATATTCCAAAAATATTATTTGATTTTTAAGGTCTTTATTATCAATACTAACTATATTTTTTATCTCTTGAATAGAATTAAGGATATCTATTTTGAATTCTGCTACAATCTCCTTTTCATCAAATTCCATTTTTTTTATTTTATCGAAGGCTAAAATCAATCTAGGATTTTTTTTGGCATCATTAATCTTTTTTACCTCATTAGAAGCGTTGTAGAGATTCGTTATTGTTCCATCAAGATTAATCTGGTATGGATTTTCGTTTACTAATTTATCAAACATTCCTTCTAGTGAACTATTTTGAAGGTTATTTAAATTAGTCTCTAATAAACCTTGAAGGTTATTTTTTATTTCATCGTTCATTTTTTAATTTGGATAAGTTATTAAATCTGCTATTTGTCCAGAATTTAGGGTTGGGTTAGCAATAATCAAATCTCTTATATGTTCAGTAAAACCTATTATAAAATTATAAGCGTCATTTGGATTTGTAATATTATTGTTGTTTTCTAAGATTTCTCTTACTGCATTATTATAATGTTGATGTCCACTTAAATGTAAACTAGTTGGTCTAGGGATTCCATTCTGCGCTTCATTTAAATGAAAGTGCTTACTAGCTTTTGCTGCATTTTGAACTAACTCTTGGCTTTTTTGAGTCCAAGGAATCAAATGATGAGCATGCAGACCAGTTCCAACTGTACCTATAACTTCGGCAAGTTGTCCTCTTCTACCAAAATCAATTACTCCATTAACAGCATCAAAGACTAATTTAGTAGTTCCTCCATTTGTTTTGGCTATAGCTTTTAAAAATTTACCAGTTCCGTTAAAAACACTAGTAGGAATTACTTTTACAGCTTTTAAGAGTTTTCCTCCTGGTATAATTTCAACAACTAAAAGTCCCGCAGCAAGCCAACGTGAAGTAGGTTGTCCTGCAAAATCTTTACCATCTATTAATATTTTTATGTCCTCTACTGGCACTACATAAGTACCAAGTACTTTGGCTAGTTCTTGAATTCCGAGCTCAAAAATAATTCTTAAATCATCTGAGGTACTACTGGCTTGTTTTATTAAATAGTTAGACCATTCAGAAGAACCAATTGGTTTTATGTAATAATATTTATCATTTCCACTTTCTGATGTAAATTTGCTAGCAAGATTACCATTACTATTTAACGATAACTCTGTTGGGCTAGCAATAACAATAGAGCCGTCTTCCATTTTATAATAAACTCTAGCACCGTCGGAAGCTATATGCGTATATTTTTGGTCGTCTCTACCGTTAATTTTACCTGGATTATAATTTAATGTTATTTTTATAGGGTCAGTTTCAGAAAACTTATCTGCTATTGTACCTAACTCTATTTGGCCATTTACAAATATTATTATTTGTTGATCTTCATTAGAAAAAGAACTTAAAACTGTATTACCATCAATAGTATAATTATTGGTTATGGTGTAAATATTAAACAAATAATCACTTAAACTTTTTAAGTCATTTAATGATAGGTTATTTGAATTAATAATAGCCTGAATATTTTCATACAGTTTAGGAAAAACATTATAAATAGTACTTGTTAAGTACTTTGATATATCACTTATATATACATTGTAATCTGCTACTGTTTCTAAAAAATAAGTGTTGTTGTCGAGCCTATGCTTTATTAATACTAAATCTTCGTTATAGCTTACGAGTGCTGTAGCTGAAGGAGTTTCGTTATTTGTGTCAGAAACTCCACCTCCTCCTAAACTTGGGTCTCCATAATTATTATCAAATAGATTTCCATAGTCGCCAGTTCCCGTACTTTCTCCACCCCCTGAGCAATAAGTAGATGTATAATAATCATAAACAGTCTCTTTGCCATGACAATCACAAGATGAAGAGCTAGTGTCTGAATGAACTGTACAAGTACAATGTGTAGCTACAATTACAGTAATTTGAAAACAACTACCTTTACTCTCTGTATTTTTTAACTGAGTTATCGTTTCTGTTACAGGAATTTGATATTTAGGTTTAAATTCTCCATCAGTGCTTTTTTTATAATGTATTATATACGAATTTTGGCCCTTTGAATTATTTTCAATTATTAAGTTTTCATAGCCCTCTTTTCGTTCTTCTCTTTTAATTAAAAAAGTATAAGAAGTATAGTTTTCTTTTGCTACTTTTCTAACTTTGTCTGATGCTATTGTAAAGCATTTTCCGTAAACATCAGTAAATTCACTTGAGTTGCCTTTTGATTGAGTGTTTATAGATTCAAAAAGTCGTTGCATACTTAATTCTTTAACTAAAAAAGTAAAATCTGAATCTTTGTTTAGAGCAGATAAACTACTGTTTTCAACAGTATAATCTCCTATTTTGATGTTTTGATTTTCAATCGATTCTAATACAATTAATTCCTCTTGTTTACAATTCCACAACAGCAAAGAAAACCCTAACAATAAGGTTCCGAGTTTTAAAAAATTTGCAGTTTTGTTTTT
Source organism: Tenacibaculum sp. (assembly GCA_020631475.1). Lineage (GTDB taxonomy): Bacteria > Bacteroidota > Bacteroidia > Flavobacteriales > Flavobacteriaceae > Polaribacter. The sequence continues at coordinate 15,248 of JAHDHE010000002.1, forward strand.
CATAGTTTTTAGTTTTGATTATTGCAGCAAACCTAAAAGAAAAACATGAAATAATAAAAGGTATAACCGCAATTAAAAATGTAGATTACCGCAAATATTTATAATCAAAAAACATGCTTCGCTTTTACAAATTCTTTTTTCCAATAATATTCATTCATAGAAGAAATAATCACTCCCTTTGAAGTAGTGGAATGAATAAATAAAATGTTATCATTATCAACTGAAGTTACCAAACCAACGTGATTAATTCCTCCTTTTAAACGAGCGATATCAAAAAACAATAAATCACCAACTTTTACATCTTTTAAATCAACTTCTTTTCCTTTTGTACTAATTGCACTTGAAGATCTTGGTAATTGAATTCCTACCTGTTTAAACGATGTATTTACTAAACCAGAACAATCCATTCCTTTTTTGGTGGTTCCTCCTGCTTTGTAAGTAACTCCTTTGTAGGAATTTGCAATTTCTAATAATTTAGAAACCTTTAAGTTTTCAATTTTAGAAACTACCGCTTTTTTTGGCTGCTCATTTTCAGCAATAATAAACCGATACGTTATAAATACAAGAATCGCTATTAATAAGAGTAGTCTTTTATTCATCTTACAAAACTCTTTTAGCTCTAATAAATGCTTGCGCCCAATATGGTTGCTGTAATGAAGTTACAATAACCCCTTTTGAACTTGTTGAATGTATAAAATGAATATTTCCGTTTTTTACAGAAGTAACCAAACCTACGTGATTTACCCTTCCTCTTTTACGAGTTGTTTTAAAAAATAACAAATCTCCTCTTTTTACTTTTCGCAAAGAAATATCATATCCTTTAGCATACATTTCGCGAGAAGTTCTTGGTATAGTAACATTACGTTGCTTAAATGCTGTGTGAATTAACCCAGAGCAATCCATTCCTTTTTTAGTAGTTCCTCCATATTTATAGCGAACACCTTTGTATGAAACTGCTGTCCAAACAATTTTATCTGCTAAAGTTGGAGTTCCTTTAACGTTTGTGTTTTGTTTAATTACTTTTTTAGGTCTCTTATAAGTAACTGTTTTTTTTGATGATCCGCATGAAATCATCAAAAAAGAAATACTAAAAATAAATAGCAGTTTTTTTATCATGCTTTTGTCAAATCGAGCGCAGTCGAGATTTAATTCTACTAATATTTTTTATTCCTCTCGACTGCGCTCGAGAAGACATACTTATTTTATTCCTTCAACAATTAATTTAGCTGTTTTTTCTGAAGCTCCTTTTCCTCCTAACTTTTGTTCTAAATCGAAATAATCTAAAAATAATTGTTCTCTTTGTTTTTCTTCAAGAATTTTAGTGAGTTCAGTTTTTAAATTTTCTTTTGTAAAATCATTTTGAATCAACTCTTTTACAACCTCACGATCCATTATTAAATTCACTAAAGAAATATATTCTAAAGTAATAATTCGTTTTGCTATTTGGTATGAAATATTACTTCCCTTATAACAAACTACTTGCGGTACTTTAAATAATGCTGTTTCTAAAGTTGCGGTACCTGATCCTACCAAAGCTGCATGAGAAATACTTAATAAATCGTACGTTTTATTGCTGATGAATTTCACATTTTTATCGCCAATAATTTCTTGATAAAATGCTGTTGCTTGACTCGGTGCTCCTCCAACCACAAACTGATAATTCGTAAAATCATCAACCAAAGACAGCATTATTGATAGCATTTTAGTTATTTCTTGCTTTCTGCTTCCTGGTAGTAATGCTATGATTTCTTTATCACCTAAATTATGTTCTTTTCTAAATACTATTTCATCAACCTGTTTTCTGTCGGCAATTCCATCAATTAATGGATGTCCTACAAAATTTACATCATAATCGTATTTTTTATAGAACTCTTTTTCGAACGGCAGAATCACAAACATATCATCTACATCTCGTTTAATATCTTTTACTCTGCCTGCTCTACTTGCCCAAACTTGTGGAGAAATATAATAATTAGTTCGAATATTTTGTTGTTTAGCCCATTTTGCAATACGCAAGTTAAAACCTGAATTGTCTATTAAAATAAGCACATCAGGATTGAATTTAGCAATATCTTTTTTGCAAAAAGAAATCATTCCTAAAATCTTAGGCAGATTCATTAACACTTCAATAAAGCCCATAAAAGCTCGTTCTTTATAGTGCTTTACAAGCGTACCTCCTACTTCTTGCATTAAATCGCCTCCCCAAAAACGTATATCAGCATTTGGATCTTCTTTTAACAAAGCCTTCATTAAATTTGCTCCGTGTAAATCTCCAGAAGCTTCTCCTACAAGAATGTAATATTTCATCTCGTTAAATTAGAAAAATTTTAAAGCTAGTGTTAATAAAGCAATGGCAATAGTAGTCATTAAAACACCTCTTGCTCTATAATCTTGCCTCTTTTTTAAAAACACCCAAAAAACAAATAAGTTAGGTATTGCTGCTAAAGCTAGTACAGAACCTAAAACTCCGCCTTCTCTTACCATTTTCATAGTTTCGGCAATAGTACCTTGCGAAATATACTCTAAGTATAAAAATAAACCCGCAGCAGTTGCTAGTATTGATACTAAAACTCCTATTGCTATTTCTTTTTTTATATGTCCCATGAATTTAATTTTTGAATTGCATGATGCGCTGTCATATCAAACTGAACAGGAACCACTGAAATATATCCGTTTTCTAATGCCCAAATATCAGTATCCTGACCTTTATCTCTATTGATAAATTCTCCTGATAGCCAATAATATTCTTTTCCGTGAGGGCTTTTTCGTTTTTCAAAATCTTCTTTCCAATACCCGTTTGCTTGACGACAAACACGAATTCCTTTAATATCGTTTTCTTTTAATTTTGGAATATTTACGTTTAACACTACTCCATCTGGCAAGCCATTTAGTAAAACGTTTAACGTAATTTTTTCGATAAACTTTTTTGCTGCTCTAAAATCAGCATGCCAGTCAAAATCTAACAATGAAAAGCCTATTGCAGGAATACCTTCTATACCAGCTTCAACAGCTGCACTCATAGTACCAGAATAAATTACATTGATTGATGAATTTGACCCGTGATTAATTCCTGACACACATAAATCTGGCGTACGATTTAAAATTTCATTTTTCGCCATTTTAACACAATCGGCAGGAGTACCAGAACAACTATATTCAATCTGAGGTCCCTCATCAATCGTAATCGGATTACAATGCAAAACATTGTTTACAGTTATTGCATGTCCCATACCACTTTGTGGACTATCAGGAGCAACTACTACAACATCTCCAATTTTGTTCATTATTTCAATAAGCATACGAATACCAGGAGCGGTAATTCCATCGTCATTTGTAACCAAGATTAAGGGTCTTTCTTGCATAATGTGTTAGTTTAACAACAAATGTAACACAAAAAAAGCATTATTATTTTAACATTTTGTAAAGATAGAATCGTTTATATTATGCGTAAAATTGTAGTAATCAAACCCAAACATTATGATACGTGTTATAGTTTATGTTACCGTTTTTATCATTTCCGCATTTTTTTCAGTTATAACGGCTCAAAACAAAACAAGTATTCCCTGTAGTTCACCTGAATATGCACAATTTGACTTTTGGGTTGGTAATTGGGATGTTTATGATGCTAATGATAAATTAATAGGACATAATAACGTTGTAAGAGTACCCAATGCTTGTGCTATTCAAGAAAACTGGAGTTCTGAAACATCAAAAAGTGAAGGAACAAGTTATAACTACTACAACAAAACTGATAATTCTTGGAATCAAGTTTGGATTGACAACTCTGGTTTTTCACTCGAATTAAAAGGTCATTTTAAAAATAACGCTATGGTTTTAAAAAGTAACCTAATTAAAAGCAACAAATGCAATTACTATAATCTAATTACTTGGACTAAAAACAATGATGGTTCTGTTACACAGGTTTGGGATTACATAAATGAAAATCATAAAAAAATTAAAGAAGTTTTTAGAGGAATTTATAAAAAGCACCAAGAATAAAAAATTGGCATTATTTTAGTAGATTAGCAGTATAAGTAGCACAAAAAATAAAAAAAGACAGAAGATACATGAAGACGAAGTTTATCATTCCATTTTTAACATTAACGTTATTATTTTCAAATACCACATATTCTAACTCAATTTCAGACACAAATCCTGATAAGGATCGAGTAATTGTTTATGTTTTAAAAAATATTTTAGGACGTTATCATTATGTTCAAAAAGAACTAAATGATGAATTTTCTGAACATGTATATACTACTTTTATAGATGGACTAGATCCTAGTAAAAGATATTTTACACAAGAAGATTTAAATGAGTTTTCTCAATTTAAATATTTAATTGACGATCAATTAAGAGATACTAATATTGATTTTTATAAATTAGTTTATAATCGTTTTTTAGAGAAATTAGGTGCTGCTAAAAATAACTATCGTGCTTTATTAGCACAACCTTTTAATTACAAAAAGAAAGAAGTTATTGATATTGATTATGATAAAATTCCATTCGCTAAAAATGAAATTGAACTAGTTGATTATTGGAGAAAACAATTAAAACTATCAGTTTTAAGTAGAATTGAAGATGCCGAAAACTCACAAAATGAAAAAGCAAAAAAAGATGCTAGCTTCAAGAAAAAATCTTTTACCGAGTTAGAAGTAACTGCAAGAAAAGAAGTTTTAAAAAACATGAACGATTTATACTTACGTATAGATGAGCTTGAAAACTCAGATTGGTATTCTACATTTTTAAATAGTGTTGTTTCTGGTTTCGATCCACACACTACTTATATGTCACCAAGAAGAAAATCTCGTTTCGATCAAGAAATGTCGGGTAAATTAGAAGGCATTGGTGCACGTTTACAGAAAAAAGGAATTTACACACATATTGTTGAATTAATTTCTGGCGGACCAGCATGGAAACAAGGTGAGTTAGAAGCTGATGATATTATTTTAAAAGTTGCTCAAGGTGATAAAGAACCTATAGATATTGTTGGTATGCGTTTAGACGATGCTATTAAATTTATTAAAGGAAAAAAAGGAACTGAAGTACGTTTAACCGTTAAGAAAAAAATTGACGGATCAATTAAAGTAATCCCTATTATTAGAGATGTTGTTGAACTTGAAGAAACTTTTGTTAAATCGAGTATAGTTGAAAAAAATGGTGAAAAGTATGGAGTCATTAACTTACCAAGATTCTATATAGATTTTAATGATTTAAGCCGTAGAGATGCCGCTAAAGACATGGAAAAAGAAATTGAGCGTTTAAAAAATGAAGATGTAAAAGGTTTAATTGTTGATTTACGTGATAATGGTGGTGGTTCTTTAAAAACAGCTATAGAAATTGGTGGATTATTTATTGAAAAAGGACCAATCGTACAAGTAAAATATAGAGGTGAACAACCTTTAGTTAAAAATGACACTGATGCTAAAATTCAATGGGATGGACCTCTAGTAGTTATGGTTAATGAATTTTCAGCTTCTGCTTCAGAAATTTTTGCTGCTGCAATGCAAGATTACAAACGTGGAGTTATTATTGGAGGCAAACAAACTTATGGTAAAGGTACGGTTCAGAACGTTTTACCAATTAATCGTTTTTATGAAAAATACCCTAGTGATTTAGGTGCTTTGAAAATGACTATTCAAAAATTCTATAGAATAAACGGTGGATCTACGCAAATAGAAGGTGTGTATTCTGATATTTCTTTACCAAGCAGATACAGCTACATGAAATTTGGAGAGCGTGATTTAGATGGGGCTTTACCTTGGGATAAGGTAAAACAAGCTAAATATACTACAACAAATTCTTATAGTAATTTTGCTGACGTTGTTTATAACAGTAAACAACGAATTATGAAAGATGATAAGTTTCAAAAAATTAATGATTATGCTAAATGGCTAAAGAAAAATCAAGATGAAAGAGTGTACTCATTAAACTACAACGAGTTTAAAAAAGAAAGTGAGCAAAAAAATAAAGAAGGCGAACAGTTTAAAGAAGTATTTAAGTTTGATTCTAACCTAACTTTTAACTCACCTAAATACGAACTAGATTTATTTAAAAAAGACAGTGTTTTAGAAGAAAAGCGTATTGTTTGGCATAAAAATCTTAAAAAAGACATTTACATGAACGAAGCACTTAATGTGTTGAGTGAATTAAAAATGAATAAAAATTATACCATTGTAAAACAATAAAATATATTTTATTGTTTTATTGTTTTACAATCGTATATTTATAGAGGAGTATAAATATTCTTATAGAAGTTTTATCAATTTTTAAAAAACATGCTATTTATCAGAAATAAAATTAAAAATTTACTTTACAACGGTCAGTATTACAATAGTTACTTTAATCATTGTATTAATAACTATAAAAAAATTGTGAATTATATTACATTGTTTGAAAATATACTAGAAACTAGTAATATTATAAAAACAAATAGTGATATAAACTATTCTAGTGATGTACAATTTGGTATGCAATTAAGTAAAGTTAGGTCTAAAATTACAGTTCCTAATAGATTAGTGAAAAATCCTAATCTTTGCGATATAATTTTTTACAAAACAGATCTTGAAAATCAAAAATTTATTGTTGAATTACACTTTTTTAAACAAAAATTAGTCTTTTTTAAATATATATTTCCCCCTACTACGGATAAAGAAAAAATAAAAAAATTAATACAACATAAATATTTTAATCAAAAGACAAATATAGATATAGAAAAAATTCTAATTACTGACACAAATAAAAACTACATGAAACTAGAAAACAGTGTTAATTTTTCTATTTGTTATTTTTCTCTAAATTTTGGGTTTTATAATTTCTTAATTGAAAACAAAAAACAAATTAATCAATGCAAAGTATCTAAACAAAATTTAGTTTATGATAAATTAAGAGAAACTATATAACTGTATTTAATTCTATTCTTACAACCAAACCTTCATTAGCACGAACGTTAAAAACAGTATTGTCTTCAAAAATTAAATATTGTCCTTTAACACCAACTAATTTACCTGTGTAAGATTTTTCTTTTACGATATTTAAACTTTTAGGTTTTTCAGGGTATTGCTCAACAGGAAAATTAATTGTAGTTTCTTTATTGTTTTCTATAAAATATGGTTGAACTTCATCTGGAATAAATGCTCTTAATTTCTCTTGCCAAGAAACTAAACTCTCATCTTCAATATCATTTTTTAACATCTTACGCCAATTCGTTTTATCAGCAACATGCTCTTTTAAAGCAACCTCTGTAATTCCTGCTAAATAACGATTAGGAACCTCAACTATTTCAATAGCCTCATGCGCTCCCTGATCTATCCAACGAGTTGGTACTTGTTGTTTTCTTGTAACCCCCACTTTTACATTACTCGAATTTGCTAAATACACAATATGTGGTTGCAATTGCACTTTTTTCTCGTACTCTAAATCACGGTCTTCAATACCTAAATGCGCCTTACTTAATTCCGGACGCATAATCCAATCTCCAGCATTTGGTGTTTCAAAAAAACAATTCTTGCAAAAACCTTGACGATAAATTTGTTTTTCTAAATGACAATTTAAACACTCATAAGTAACAAAATCCATTGTTATTTGCTTACCTATTAACTGATTCATATTTAAAAAATCAGATTTCATATCTAAATAATACTGTACCGTATCTAAATTTTCGGTAGCCATTTTTTTTAAAACTCCTTGGTATTGCATGTCTTAAATTTTAGTACTTTTAACTGCAACAAACTTACAGTAAAAAAATTGAATTAAGAGTTAACCTATGGCGTTTCCATTTATAAATTCTATTATTTCTTGGTTTCTAAAAAAACGTAAACACCAAGTAGAATTATTTTTAAAATACCCTATTGATGTTCAAAATGAATTATTAACAAAGCTCTTAAACACTGCTAAAAATACCGAGTTTGGAAAACAACACTCGTTTTCATCAATAAAAAACTATACTGATTTTTCAAACAAAATACCAATTCAGAAATACGAAAGCATAGAACCTCTTATTGAACGCTGTAGAAGAGGTGAACAGAATTTGTTTTGGCCAACTCCTATTCGTTGGTTCGCAAAATCTAGTGGTACTACCAATGCAAAAAGTAAATTTATCCCAGTAAGTGATGAAGCTCTAGAAGGATGCCATTTAAAAGCTGGAAAAGACATGTTGTGTTTATACATAAATAACAATGAAGAAACAGAAATGTTTAAAGGAAAGGGACTAAAATTAGGTGGTAGTACTGCAATATACGAAGACAACAATACGTATTTTGGCGATTTATCAGCAATTATTACAGAAAACCTTCCTTTTTGGGCAGACTTTAGCTCTGCTCCTAGTTTAGAAGTTTCGTTAATGGCTGAATGGGAAACTAAAATGGAAGCTATTATTGATGAAACTATTAATGAAAATATTACAAGCTTAGTTGGAGTTCCTAGTTGGATGCTTGTTCTTTTAAATCGCGTTTTAGAAAAAACAGGAAAAGATAATATATTAGAGGTTTGGCCAAATTTAGAAGTCTATTTTCACGGTGGCATCAACTTTAACCCGTATAGAGAACAGTACAAAAAATTAATTCCGAAAGCTGATTTTAAGTATTACGAAACCTATAATGCTTCCGAAGGTTTTTTTGGAATTCAAGATCAAAATAATTCTGATGAATTATTACTAATGTTAGATTATGGTATTTTCTACGAATTTATTCGGATGAATACATACGACGGAGAAAACTCAAAAGCAATTCCACTTTCTGAAGTTAAAAAAGGTGTTAACTACGCAATTGTAATTACTACAAATGGCGGACTTTGGCGTTATTTAATTGGCGACACTGTAAAGTTTACTTCAACAGATCCTTATCGCATAAAAATAACTGGACGTACCAAACATCATATTAATGTTTTTGGTGAAGAATTAATTATTGAAAATGCGGAAGTAGCTTTAAAAGCTGCCAGCGAAAAAACCAACGCGAGTATTAAAGACTATACAGTAGGACCGATTTTTATGGAAGGCAAAAACAACGGTGCTCATGAATGGATTATCGAATTTGAAAATCCGCCAGAAAACCTAACTCTTTTTACTGAACTACTCGACAGCGCTTTAAAAAACTGCAATTCAGATTACGAAGCAAAACGTTATAATAACATGACATTAGCAATGCCAAAAGTACATCAAGCGCGTAAAGGTTTGTTTTATGACTGGTTAAGTTTAAAAGGAAAGTTAGGTGGACAACATAAAGTACCGAGATTATCAAATACTCGTTGGTTTGTTGATGAATTGTTAGAACTATAATTATGAATTCTTTCTTAGAAAAAAATGCTTCTTTATTATTAGAAACACCAGAATTAGCTGAAGCTTTTCAAAATATTATGCATTTTGAAAAATATCCTAAGCACCATATTTTGCATGAAGCTGGTAATATTTGTAATCATTTTTACATTATAACTTCTGGTATTGCTCGTGTATTTTATTTTAAAGAAGATAAAGATATTACGGTTCATTTTTCTGCAGAACAAGAAAGTATTACGACTATTGATAGTTTTATTCAACGAAAAAAAAGCAAATACAATATCGAAGCTCTTGAAGATTTAGAAGTGTTAAAAATAGCCCATGCCGATTTAGAAAACCTATTTGAATCGAACCCTAAATTCGAACGTTTCGGAAGGCTTTTTCTTCAACAAATTTATATGGATTTAGTAGAACGAATTGACGATTTACAATTGCATACTGCTCAAGAACGATATCAAATTTTATTAGAAAAAAAACCTTATTTATTTCAAAGAGTAGCTTCTAAACATATTGCATCTTATTTAGGAATGACTGCAGAAACTTTTAGTAGAATACGAGGAAAATAGCTTTCTTGATAATTGTCAAGAAAATTTAAAATACGACCGAATATCTTTGTGTTATAAATCATAAACAACATGACAATAGCACAAGAATTACAGAATTTTTACACAGAAAATAATTTTGCCATAGATGGTGGCGAAAGCGAAAAAACGTTTGCTTTAAAGTTTAAATTTTTCACCTTAAACCTACCTAATTCTCAATTCAGAAAAGATGTAATTCACATTCATGATATTCAGCATCTTTTATATAAATGCGATACTACTTGGAAAAGGAGAATCTTTTATTGCTGGATGGGAAATTGCTACTGGATTATGGAAACACATGCCTATTGGTTTTATGAGTTTATGGGCTATGGGATTTTCTTTATTAAATTACCCTAAAGAAGTTTTAAAAGGATATAAAGCTGGTTTAAAATGCAAAGGTATAATCGATTTGAAATTATCTAAAACACAGCTTTTAAACTTATCTATTGATGAATTGAAACAACTTATTACTAAAAAGAAACCCACAAAAATGAATGTATTTCAGTGGTGTATTTTTATATTTTGGATACTTATTAGTGAAATAATTTTTCTATTTCCTTTTCTTTTAATTATTGTTTTATTACTTAGTTAATATTCTAATTGGTAATTGATATTGAGTAGCAACAGGAATTCCTCTTTTTATTCCAGGAGAAATTTGTGGTAGTTTTTTTATCGATTTTTTTAATAAACTATCTAGTTTAGGTAACTGAAATTTTATTTGTTCTGAAGATGACATTTTTAGAAAATTTATTTTTCCTTTATCGTCAATTAATACATCTATCATAATCGTCTCATCAATAAAATCTTCTGTAGTAAAATGATGTTGTTTTAAACTAACTGATATTCTTTTTTGAATTTCGCTTCTAAAACAATTCGTTTTTGCTTCATCTATAAGGTTTTTACAATTATCAAAAGACGGAGAAACATCTACTCTAGTAAAATCAATAACAGTATCAAAATCTTGAGATTTTTGTTTTTTCTCAACCGATAAATAATTACATGAACTACATATAATTATTGATAAGATAAAAAAGATATAACAAAACCTCATCTATTTGATTTTTAGATGAAAGTACAAAAAATACTACTATTCTAAAACCTCACCTTTCATGAAGTAATATTTTTTAATTTCTTTTAATCTAGATTTTACGTGATTAGTTAATAAAGTATCTCTCTTTTCAAACTTACTCATGTAATTATTATAAAGTTCGTAAGCTATTTTCTTGTCTTTGTAAAAATTCTCTGAAGTATTTGCTAACTGATACAAGGCTCTATAATTTTTATGATTCTCTTTTACTGCTTCTTTAAAAAATTCAATTGCTTTTTTTGCATCATTCGTTTGCAAATTTACATATGCCATTCCGTAGTAACCTTTATCTCTAGGTTCTTTTCCTGTAAAAACAGACATTAAATACATAAACTCAGCAGTCTTATAATTTTTATCTTTTAAAGCAATATCTCCAAGATATTCATACGATTTATAATCAGACTGATCTATTTTTAGCGCCTTATCAAAATATTTTTTGGCGCTGTCTAATTGATTTAGTTTCAAAAAACTTCTCCCTAACATTTTCTGAGTATAAAACTCTTTAGGCTGTATAGAATCTAGTTTTTTTAATCTAGTAACAACTTCGTTATAGTTTTTACCTAAAAATAAATTATTTATTTTTAATTTATTCAATTTTATATGATTTGGATTTACCTTTAATCCTTTATCTATAAAAATAGTAGCAGAGTCTTTATCTCTTAAAAAAGTATATGCTTTTGCTAACTGATGAATTGCTTTTATATGTTCATTACCATATTTAAAAGCGTTTAAAAAACTATTAATCTTAGGATTTCTCTTTTTTAACATCGCATAAACCACTCCTAATTGATAATGATAATTGGCATTTTCTTGATCTTTGTTTATTAAAAACTCAAAAGTTTTCTTAGCTTTTAAAGGCTGTTTAGTTTGCAAGTACAATTTACCTAACTGGTAATTTATTAATAAATTATCACTGTCTTTTTGAACAATTTTTTCAAAAATTGAAATTGCTTTTTGTAGTTTTCTTTCTTTTTGATATGCTTTTCCTAAATTGACTTTAGTTATATAATCATCCTTTAACAACAAAGCTTGTTCATAATATTTTGCTGCTTTTTTATAATCATCAATCGAAGCATAAATTTTAGCAGTTTTTACATTAGTTTTGAATGTTGATGGTAATTTTTTAAGCTGTACTAAAGCCTTTTTGTAGCGACCAATAGTTAGCAAACTATCAATAGATTTAAAAGCCGAAGTTTGTGCTTCGGCTTTTATGAATCCAATTACTATAGCAATAATTAAAATTCTCTTTTTCATATATTTTTAATCCTTATTTGACAACCAAGTCATAATATTTAATAATAATTTATAATTATCTTCGGCTCCTTCAGCATTCATTCCTACTTTAAATCGATTTCTTCCTGCCAATTGAGCAGTAAACATTGCTGCTTCACCAAAGAATGCAATTTTCCCTTTTCCGTATTTCATAATGGCTCCTTGCGATAAGCCTTTCGCTGAAAAGTGTTTTGTTTTTTCTGAAAATCGCCACATGGTATCAGGTAAATGTACTCGCATTTTCTCATTTGTTTTTAATATTGAAATTGCTTTATTCGGAATTTTAAACGCTTGCCCTGTAAATATTTTTATCGATTCTATCTTTTCATATTCTTCAGCTCCGTTTATGATTTTATGATTCCCTAGCAATGAGTTTTTATTTGTAAAATCAAATATTCCTCTTCGGTTTTCATCAAATAAAAAGCTATCGTAAAAAGTAAATCCAAATGCTTTTGCTAATTTTTCACTCGCGCCAGCAAAAGGCATATGATCTGCAATTAAAAATAAAGAACCTCCTTTTTTAACCCAGCTTTTTACAGCTTTTATTTCCTCTTTAGAAAAAGCACTTGGTGTTGGCACTACAAAAGGACCTCTAGCATTCTCAATTAAAGCATTTGATATTACCAATACTTTTATCCTCTCTAGACTCTCTTTAGAAAATTTATCATTAAAACCTTTTACTTTAAAACCTACTTGATTTAAAACATTGGCAAATGGTTTAAACCGATTGTCTTTTGTATGAAAATTATTATGGGCTTCATCTATATATACCTCAACATTCATTTCTCTTTTTTGAATACTAGGCATATATAATGTATCTGATATTTGTTGTGCCATACCAGATACATTTATACACAATAACAATACGATTATAAAATACCTCAACTTACTCTACATTAAATGTAATTGGCAATACATAACCTACTTTTACTTTTTTACCTTTATGCTCACCTGGTTTCATTTTAGGCAATTTTTCAGCTACTCGAATAGCTTCTTCTTTTAAAATTGGATGAGGTGCACGTGCTTTAATGTCGATAATACTTCCGTCTTTATCTATTTTAAACTGTACATAAATTCGTTTCTTACCAGGTTCTAAACCTAAACTATTAGCTAGTTTAACATCAAAATTATTAACTACAAACTTCATTATTTTTTTATTGAAACATTCTTTATAATCACCTACACAACCTGGAAATGTTGGTGCTTTTTCTATAATTGCAAATGGCACATCATCTTCATATACTTTTTCACTTTCTTCTTTTACATCTATTTTAACAATATCAAAAACAATTATTCTTCTATTATTAAAACCTTCATGAATTTTAAAGCTTAATGGAGATTTTTTAGATTCTAATCTGTTTTTTAATTCTAAATACTCTTCTTTTTCTTTAAGTGTAAGATCATTGATTGTTAATTCTTTTGTATTAATTCCTTTTCCTCCCAAATAAACATCCATATAACTACTTTCAGGAGCTATACTTGGTTCTTTTTCTAAATCAGTATAAACTTTTCTTTTTTCTTTTTTTTGCTCAACTAAAGTTTTCTCGTTTTCAGAACATGAAGTATAAAATACCATACTAGCCAACAACGGAATTAATAATAAATACTTTAATTGCTTAATTTCTTTCGATTTCTTTTTCGTCATCATAATAACTCTTTTTTTAATTAATGAATGTTTATAAAATTGATTAATAAATGAAATACTCTCTACCTGAAAAATATCTGAGAGTAAATTATTAATGTAATTTTCTTTTGGAGTAGACTTGCTTACAATTGCATCAGAAATATACTCATGCACTAATGAAATACGATTTTGATACACATATACCATTGGATTAAACCACATAATGATTCTTAAAAACTCAAAAAATAGTAAATCGAATGTGTGCTTTTGTTGGCTATGTACCAACTCATGTTGAATTATCTTTTCTTGCTTTTCAGCTGGAATTCCTTTTCCTAAAAAGATATAATTAAAGAATGAAAATGCTTTTGAGTTTTCTGGAAGGAACACTAATTTATAAGACGTTCTTTTTTCACTGCCATATTTAAAAATAAGTCGGATAATACGCTGCAACTTTATTATAAAAACTACCAAAAACAATAAAGTTCCTAACCAAAACAACACATCTAAATAATTTATAGATTGATACCAAGCAGCTTGCTCAATAACTTTTTGAGGTGACAGCACTACTTCTGGTAGTAAAATCGTATATTCTATTGGAACCGCTTTTTGAATTGTTGGTATTTTTAACAACGGTAACACAAAAGAAATCATTGCGGTACTTAGTAAATACCATCTATTTTTTGTAAAAAATGTTTCTTTGCTTAAAAAGAAATCATACACCGCAACAAATAGTGCTTGAAATAATATTACTTGGATAATATAGTTTATCATGATTTCTTGTTTTTATCTACTTCTTTTAAAATACTCTCTAGTTCGTTGATATCCATTTTGTTTTCTTTCATAAAAAACGACACCATACTTTTAAATGAACCTCCAAAATATCCGTTCATTAACTTGTGTAAACTTTCATTACTGTATTCCGATTTTTCAACTAACGGATGATATACATAACCTCTACCTTTTGGTTGATGCCCTACAAACTCTTTAGTTTCTAAAATTCTAATAATTGTTGAAACCGTATTGTATGCTGGTTTTGGTGCTGGCAATTCAGCAATTACTTCTTTTACCGATGCAACTTTTAAATTCCATAGCACTTGCATTATCTGCTCTTCTGCCTTTGTTAATTGTTTGCTCATTTTTACTAATTGAAATATTTCTTGACACAAATATAACTAAAAAATTAGTTTGAACTAATTTTTTAGTTATAAAATTATGTAACAAACTGTTTACATTTTCGTCATATTTATAAGAAACCATTAAAAACACTATGGATATATTACTTACCCTTCTAGGATTCTTTTTTGTTTGTTTAGGTATAATTGGATCGTTTTTACCAATTTTACCAGGACCTATTACTAGTTGGATAGGACTATTGCTATTGCATTTAACCAAAGTTATTCCACAAGATTGGACTTTTCTTGGAATTACTTTAGCAATTGCAATACTTATATTTTTCTTAGATTATTTTATCCCTGCAATGGGTACAAAACGATTTGGCGGCACAAAATATGGTGTGTACGGTACAACTATTGGATTAATAATTGGCCTATTCTCTCCTATTCCATTCGGAATATTAATAGGTGCTTTTTTCGGAGCATTGATAGGCGAACTTATTTACGATAGTAATGATACTAACAGAGCTATAAAAGCTTCATTTGGTGCTTTTATAGGTTTTTTAACCTCTGTAACCATTAAGTTTTCGATTTCTTCAGTATACTTTATATTATTTATAATGACGGTTTGGGAATATAAAAACGTTTTATTTTAGTAGAATTTAGAGCAAAAAAAAAGCAACCCATTTCAGGGAAGCTTTCCATTGGTTAACAAAACCATGACACTATTTAAAGTGCCTAACAACACAACTAAATGCTACTTTATAAAAAAGCAGCCTGCAAATATACGCCCTTTTTTAAAACCTACAAGTTTTTTCTTTTATTTTACAAAAAATGTGAATTTGTTATTCATTGTTTAATTCTTCAATTGATTGTATCTTTGCCTCTTCATTAAAAATTATAAAAAATAACCATGCAATTATCAGAACAAGAAGTTGTACGTAGAGAAAAGTTAGGGAGATTACGAGAGTTAAATATTAACCCGTACCCTGCTGATTTATTTCCATTAGATTCAAATTCAAAAAAAATAAAACAGGATTTTGAAGAAGGAAAAAAGGTGGTGATTGCTGGTAGATTAATGAGTCGTCGTATTCAAGGAAAAGCTTCTTTTGCTGAACTACAAGATAGTGAGGGGCGCATACAAGTTTACTTTAATAGAGATGAAATTTGTACGGGAGAAGACAAGACCTTATACAACGAAGTATATAAGAAATTATTAGATATTGGAGATTTCATTGGAATTGAGGGTGAATTGTTCACAACTCAGGTAGGTGAAAAAACTGTAATGGTTAAAGACTTTAAATTATTAAGTAAATCTTTAAAACCACTACCGATACCAAAAGTAGATGCTGAAGGAAATACTTTCGACGGATTTACAGATCCTGAAATGCGTTACCGTCAGCGTTATGCTGATTTAGTGGTAAACCCACATGTAAAAGAAGTATTTGTAAAACGTACAAAATTATTCAATGCAATGCGTTCATTTTTTAATGATGCTGGTTATTTTGAAGTTGAAACTCCAATTTTACAACCAATTGCAGGTGGTGCAGCAGCAAGACCATTTATTACACATCACAATGCTTTAGATGTTCCTTTATACATGCGTATCGCAAACGAATTATACTTAAAGCGTTTAATTGTTGGTGGTTTTGACGGAGTTTACGAATTCTCTAAAAACTTCCGTAACGAAGGAATGGATAGAACTCATAATCCAGAGTTTACAGCAATGGAAATTTATGTAGCTTATAAAGACTACAATTGGATGATGGATTTCACAGAAAAATTATTAGAACATTGTGCGATTGCTGTTAACGGAACTACTGAGGCTACATTTGGAGAGCATCAGGTAGATTTTAAAGCTCCATATGCTCGTGTAACTATGGCAGATTCTATTAAGCATTTTACTGGTTTTGATATTAACGGAAAGTCTGAAGCTGAGTTATTTGAAGCAGCAAAAGGAATGGGTATCGAAGTTGATGCTACAATGGGGAAAGGTAAATTAATTGATGAAATTTTTGGTGAAAAATGTGAAGGTAATTACATTCAACCAACTTTTATTACAGATTACCCAAAGGAAATGTCTCCACTTTGTAAAGAGCACAGAGATAACCCTGAATTAACTGAGCGTTTTGAGTTAATGGTTTGTGGTAAAGAAATTGCAAATGCATATTCTGAATTAAACGACCCTATAGATCAGCGTGAGCGTTTCGAAGCTCAATTAGAATTAGCAAAACGTGGTGATGACGAAGCTAGTGAGTTTATAGATCAAGATTTTTTACGTGCTTTAGAGTATGGTATGCCCCCAACATCTGGTTTAGGAATTGGTATGGATCGTTTAATTATGTATTTAACAAACAATCCTTCGATACAAGAAGTGTTATTTTTCCCTCAAATGAGACCTGAAAAAAAAGCCCCTACTGTTAAGTTAAATGATGATGAAAAAGCTGTATTAGCTTTAATTGAAAAAGCTGAAAGAATAGATTTAAATGAATTAAAAACTCAAAGTGGCTTATCAAATAAAAAATGGGATAAAACTATTAAAGGTTTAACAAAAAATAAACTTGCTAAAGTTGAAAAAACTGACGAAGGTTTAATTGTAGAAGTTGTTTAGTTTTTATAAAATACAATATAGAAAGCAACCTAATTAGGTTGCTTTTTTATTTCCCTTCACCCCCCTTGATAAGTATCTTTTTTAATTTATCTTTTTTTCATTAACTTTAACTAGTTGTGAAAAAGCTATTTACATATACACCTTTTTACTATTTACTTTTTTTAATTATTGGAATTATTATTCAATTCCAATGGAATCTTTGGACGTTTAGTTTTGAAGCTTTATTCACTATTTTTTTATTTTTAATAATCTTATTATTTATTTTTAAACAGCGCTTAAAAATTGCTTTCAGTATTACAACAATATTAGTTTTTATACTAGTAGGCATATCCATCATTGCTATTCAAAATCCTAAAAACTACAACAACTACTACTTTAATAATTATCAAAAAGAAAGTAATGTAATTCTAACCGTAAAAAAGGTTTTAAAACCAGGTAACTATTATAATAAATATGTAGCTAATGTTACACAAGTAAGTTTAGAAGAAACTACAGGAAAGATTTTACTGAATATTCAAAAAGATAGCGCGCATATCTCTTTACAAGTAGGAAATCAACTCTTTTTAAAACCAGAATTTAAAGAATTAATTCCTCCATTAAACCCTTATCAATTTAACTACAAAGATTATTTAGCAAAACAACATATTTATCATCAAATATTCACCAACAAAAGTCAATTTAAGAAAACAAATAACTCTCGTTTTTCTTTAATAGAATTATCTGCAACTGTTAGAAGAAAAATTCAAACTTCTTTAAAAAAATATAATTTCTCTAAAAATGAATATGCTGTTATCAATGCTTTATTGCTGGGACAACGTCAAGAAATATCAAAACAATTATTACAAGATTACACCAATGCTGGAGCGATTCATATCCTAGCAATTTCTGGGTTACATATAGGTATACTATTATTAATCTTATCATTTTTGTTTAAACCAATAGAAAGATTTAAATATGGACGCATACTAAAAAGCATCTTAATTATATTATTGCTTTGGATGTTTGCTTTCATTGCAGGTTTATCAGCATCGGTTGTAAGAGCTGTAACGATGTTTACTTTTGTAGCAATTGGGTCTTCTTTTAAAAAGAAGAAAATAATTGAGCATTCGTTAATCAGTTCAATGTTTTTACTCTTACTTATAAAACCACTTTTTTTATTTGATGTTGGTTTTCAATTAAGTTATTTAGCTGTATTCGGAATTATTTGGGTGCAACCATTCCTATACAAATTTTGGAAACCTAAACTTTGGTTAGTAGATAATTTTTGGAGATTATTTACAGTATCTGTTGCTGCACAAGCAGGAATATTGCCAATCAGTCTATATTATTTTCATCAATTTCCTGCATTGTTTATTTTATCAAACTTGATTATCATTCCTTTTTTAGGAGGTATTTTAATTGGAGGAATTATTGTTATTATTCTTTCTCTTTTTAACAGCCTACCTCAGTTTATCGTTGACGTATATAGTTGGGTAATTTCTTTAATGAATAAAACTGTGGGTTGGGTTTCAAGTCAAGAAGAATTTCTTTTTAAAGAGATATCGATGTCTTTTATTGAAATGATTGTTTGGTATATTTTTATTGTATTAGCGTTTCAATTTTTAATACACAAAAGAATAAAACAACTTAAATTCTTTTTAATCTCTATTATTTTAGTTCAATCTGTTTATATTTCTGAAGTATTTCAAAGAAACAACAAAGAAGAATTTATAGTTTTTCATAAAAGCAGAAAAAACTTATTTGGCATCAGAAACTCAAAAGAGCTAACAGTATATCATAATCTAGATTCTAGTAGAATAAACTCCGAAAAGTCAATTATTGGTTATAAAGTAAATGAAAATATCAAAAGTAAATCATCACTTAAAAAACCTACATTGTTAAAGTTTAAGTCTGATACTATTTTAATTGTTGATAGTTTAGGTATTTATCAGTTTAAAAACATTAAAAACCCGATAGTTATTTTACAAAACAGTCCGAAAATAAATTTAAATCGATTAATTAAAAAATTAAACCCTAAACAAATAGTTGCAGATGGCAGTAACTATAAAAGTTATATAAATAAATGGAGAATGACTTGTGTAAAAAGAAAAACTCCGTTTCACTACACTGGGCAAAACGGAGCTTATATTTTGAACTAAAATTGGTTAGTTTGTGCTTTTAAAATTATTAGCAAAATCTTTCCAACTAGAATTTTTATAGTTATCATTATTAAAAAAAGCTAAAATTTTTTCAAATTGATCCTTTTTTAAATAACCAGGTACTGTTTGAATTAATTTTTGATCAGTATCGAAAAATGCTGTAGATGGGTAACTCATTTTACCTTTCATAATAGCTGCTGCTAACTGATGATATTTAGATCGACCTTCTTGTACAAACTTAAAGGTTTTTCCCTGGAAATTAATATCCTCTTTACCTTCTCCATTCATTTTTACCGCATAATAATTATTATTTATATACTTAATAATTTCATTATCTGCATAAGTCTTTTTATCCATTACCTTACACCAATGACACCAATCTGTATATAAATCAACTAAAATTGGTTTAGGATTTTCTTTACTTTTCTCAATTGCTTTTTCAAAACTTACCCAGTTTATATCGTTTTGTGCAGTAATTTGTAGTGTCCCTACAAATAAAAATGCTAATACTATTAATTTCTTCATATCTCTTAGGTCTCAATAAGTATTCCAAATTTACAAAAAAACCTGTCAATTTTTTATAATTGACAGGTTGTATAAGTTTTTTTTAACTTTTAATTGGGTTATTTCACCCCATGCATTAGTTTTTTAATCACTGGATATAATGCAGCTGATAACACCGCTAAACCTACAGAAACTGCTGTTAAAATCCAGAAGAAAGTGCTCAATCCACTTTCTTGAGCAATTGCTTCAGACGATTCTGCAAATACACCAGCTAATTTCATACCAATAGCAACTGCTAAATACCAAATACCAAACATAAATGCGATCATACGACCTGGTACTAATTTAGATACATATGACAATGCTACTGGCGACACACATAATTCTCCCATTGTATGGAAAAAATATACTAAAATTAACCAGATCATACTTACTGATGCTGTTTTAGCTCCTACAGGAATACCTGCTGAACCTATTGCAACACAAGCCATACCTAAACCTAATAATCCCATACCAATTGCCCACTTCATGTTTGCGTTTGGATTATACTTACTCTCCCACCATTTAGAAAATAATGGTGCTAGCGTAATAATAAATAATGAGTTTAATATTGAGAACCAAGATGCTGGAACTTCAGTAGTGTCTTTTTGAAATTCTGCATATAACATCCAAATTGCAATACCCCAAACAATTATAAAACTTAATGCTAAGAATATGTTTGATAAAGCATATTTACCAAATGTCTTTTTAAATAATAGGTATAATACCCAAGTTATAATCCCTAAAGGCACTATAGTCATTAATGAATTTACAATTTTAAAAATTGTTCCTGCACTACCCTCTAAAGTACGTTGTGTATAATCTTTAGCAAATACGGTAAGTGAACTTGGTGATTGTTCAAAAATTGCCCAGAAGAAAATCGTAACAAAAGCGAAGAAAATTACTGCTAACATCCTATCTCTTAATACTGGAGTATATTTAGGAATTCTAATTATTAATAAAGCTAAAAACAACCCTAAAGCTATTAAGATAGCAATGTTAGTACCTGACAATCCAGCTATTTCAAATGGAAATAAATTATATTTACCTTCAGATATTTTTGATATCGGATCGTTAAATACCCAAGCTAAACCTAATAAAGAAGAAATAGCAATCATTATTTTTTGAGTTCCTGTAAATGGATTTCTTCCTTCTTCATCAGAAGTGTTTTCTGAAGTTACATCATCAATTAGATCAATATTTTTATTTTTAGGTCCGTCACCAATTTTTCCGAAAATCCCTTGAGCAAACCAGAATTGTAACATTCCGAATAACATAAAGATACCTGCTACACCGAACCCCCAAGACCAACCGATCTTTTCACCTAAGTAACCACATAATAAAATACCTAAGAAAGCTCCTGCATTTACCCCCATATAAAATATAGTGTAAGCTCCATCTTTCTTTTCAGCTTTTCCTTCATACATTTCAGATATAATAGAAGTCATATTTGGCTTAAAAAAACCACTACCAATAACTAATAAACCTAAACCTGCATAGATAAAGAATGGAGTTTCTACCGCCATACAACCATGGCCTAAAGTCATTAATACAGCTCCCCAAACTACAGCTTTACGAATACCAATAACATTATCGGCAAAATAACCACCTACCATAGTAGATAAATACACTAATGATGTATATGTACCAAAGATTGCATATGCCCATTCCCTTGGCCACCCCCAACCTTCATCCATTAATGATGCGGTGAAAAACAAGATTAATAATGCACGCATTCCGTAATACGAAAAACGTTCCCACATTTCAGTAAAGAACAACACAAACAATCCTGCTGGATGCCCTAATACTTTGTCTTTAAATAGATTTTCAATATCTGTATTCATATTTCTGTTATATAGTTTATAAGTTTTTATTTTTTAATGTTTTTCTTCAATTAAAATTTCGTCTTCTCCACTTTCATCTACATCAACACCATGCATCATTTTCTTTACCAAAGGAGATAGAGCTAATAATAAAATTCCGAAACCTACTCCTGTATATAATAAATACTCAAATAATTGTAAATAACTTTCTTTTGCTAAGCCAAGATCTGGTGCAGTTCCATTAGATGTATCTACTGATGCTATATTTGCTAAAATTGATGCTATAAATTCTGAACTAGCTGTTGCTAAAAACCAAACTCCCATCATAAATCCTACTATTTTAGGTGGTGATAATTTAGTTACTGCTGACAACCCAACTGGAGATAAACATAATTCTCCACAGGTATGTAAAAAGTATGTTATAACTAACCAAAAGATTGCTACTTTTCCTAATCCAGATGCGTTAATACCTAGCACTAATGATCCAAACCCTAAACCTACTAATATTAAAGCTAAAGAAAATTTCACTGCTGTATTAGGGTTATATTTACCTAACTTTACCCATAACCAAGCAAAAACCGGAGCTAATAAAATAATAAATAACGCATTTAAACTCAAGAAAGTTCCAGCTGCTATTTCTCCTCTATCTAAAACTCTATCAGCAAATAAATTTAATGATGTATAAGCTTGCTCGAATAATGCCCAAAAAATAACTGTAAAAACAATTAAAATAGTAAGAGCAAATAGCTGCTGCCTAGCTACTTTATCTAATTCTGTTACAGCGTAATAAACAATATAAATAACCGATGCTGCTCCCGCAATCATTAACGACATTGAAACTGCTTCGTGCCTTTGTACCATTTGCCAAAAAACAACTGTTGACAATATACTTGCTAAATAAATTAACCACTCATTTTTTATACCAAACGTTACTTTATTTAATAACTCAGGAGCACTAGACTCTCCTTTGCCCATTAAATATTTCTTCCCTACAATGAAAGTGGTCAAACCAAGAGCCATACCAACACCTGCTGCTCCAAATCCATAACTCCAACCATACTCTTCTCCTAACCAAACACAGATAATTGTTGCTAAAAAAGATCCTAAATTGATTCCCATATAAAAAATAGTAAAACCAGAATCTCTTCTCTTATCACCTACTTTATACAACTCTCCTACTAAAGAGGATATATTCGCCTTTAAAAAACCTACTCCTAAAATTATCAATGCCAATGAGAAATAAAACACTTGTAAAGCAGTATTATCTCTCGTTATTTCACCAGTCATTGATTCTGTTGCTGCATTACCCTCATAAGCCATACCTAAATGACCCAAAACCAACATAATACCTCCAAAAACAATAGCTTTTCTAAATCCTAAATATTTATCAGCAATAAAACCACCTATTACTGGAACCGCATATACTAACGCAGCATAACTACCTATTAATAAATTACCTGCACTATCAGAAAATAAATGATATTTTGTTAAATAAAATATTAAAAGAGCCTTCATTCCATAGAATGAAAAACGCTCCCACATCTCTGTAAAGAATAGTATAAATAACCCTATTGGGTGTCCAAATAATTCTTTTTCCTTAATAGAAGTTGAATTTGCCATAGTTTTATAAATTGTTTTTAATAAAGTTTGTCATTTTTGTGTACAAATGTAAACGAGTATTACCACCATAAATTCCGTGATTTTTATCTGGGTACATTCCCCATTCGAATTGCTTATTTGCTTGAATTAATGCTTCTGCCATTCTATATGCATTTTGTACATGTACATTATCGTCACCTGTTCCGTGAATTAATAAGTATTTTCCTTTTAATAACTCTGGATAGTTTAAAGGAGAATTCGCATCATATCCTTCTGGATTTTCTTCTGGAGTTCTCATATAACGCTCTGTATAAATGGTATCATAAAAACGCCATGTAGTAACAGGTGCTACTGCAATTGCTGCAGCAAAAACATCATTTCCCTTTAACAAGCAATTGGTACTCATATGACCTCCGAAAGACCATCCCCAAATTCCAATTCTTTTAGCATCTACATATGGTAATTCTGTTAATTTTTTAGCTACAGCTATTTGATCTTCTGTTTCGTGCTTTACCAAATTCATATACGTTACTTTTTTAAAGTCACGTCCTTTTAAACCTGTTCCTCTACCATCAACACAAACAACAATATATCCGTTTTGTGCTAACATTTGATGCCAATAATCATTCGCACTATTCCAGCTATTTTTCACATTCTGTGATCCAGGACCAGAATATTGATACATTAATACAGGATACTTTTTATTTGCATCAAAATTAGCAGGCTTAATGGTATACATATTTAAATCGTTTCCATTAATGTTAATTGTAGAAAATTCTTTTTTGCTTAAATTATAACCAGCAACAACCTCTTTTAAAGCTGCATTGTCTTTAATTGTTTTTAATACTTTTCCTGCATCATTTCTTAAAGAATATACATTTGGAGTGTTTGCATCAGAAAACGTATTGATAAAATAGTGCATATTTTTACTAAACGACGCTCTATTTGTTCCTGAAGGATTGCTTAAAAGTTTTTTATTTTCTCCAGCTAAAGAAACACTATAAACACCTCTATTAATAGATCCGTTTTCTACAGATTGATAATAGATTGTTTTCTTGTCTGCGTCAAAACCATAATAAGAAGTTACCTCCCAATTACCTTTTGTTACTTGATTAATTAATTCACCTTTTTTATTGTAGTGATAAATATGATTGTATCCATCTTTTTCACTTGTCCAAATAAAACTATTGTCATTTAAAAAAGTTAAATCATCGGTTACATCAACATACGCTTTATCTGTTTCATTTAAAATTAATGTAGTACTGTATGTTTTAGCATTTATAAAGTACATTTTTAAATCATTTTGATGACGGTTTAAAGTACGCACTGATAAAATATTATCATCTTTAGTCCAATTAATTCTTGGTATGTATTCGTATTCTCCAAAAATAATTTTTGCAGTTCCGTTAGTAGTTAAAGAATATACATGTAAAGTTACTTTTGCATTATCTTCTCCTGCTTTTGGGTATTTAAATACTTCTTGCGTTGGGTATTTTCCTTTACCATACACATCCATAGAAAATGTTTTCACAGCACTTTCATCAAAACGTAAAAATGCAAGATTATTACCGTCTGCACTCCACTCAAACGCTCTTACAAAACCAAATTCTTCTTCGTAAACCCAGTCGGTAACACCATTTATTATTTCATTTTTCTTACCATCATTTGTAATTTGAACAAGTGTGTTAGACGAAAAATCTCTTATAAATAAATTGTTATCTTTCGAGTAAGCTACCCTTTTACTATCTGGTGAAAAAGTTGGTTCCTGAATGTCTTCTCCAATCAGCTTTAGTGATTTTGTTGCGATATCATACACGTAAAATGTGCCTAAAAAAGAATGACGGAATATTGGCTTGAAGTTAGTTCCTAAAATTAATTTAGTTTCATCATTATTAAAACTATATGAGTTAAATGATTTTAAACCATTTAAATCTTTACTATCAACAATTGTAGCTACTTTTTCTAAAGTCTTATAACTATATTTATCTACTGAAGTTGTTCCGTTATCATAGTTTAATAATGAATAAAAATCTCCATTCATTGAATTTAGAGAATTCATGTAATCGGCTCTAAACGTGCCTTTTTTCCATATATCTTCTAAAGAAATATCTTTTTTCTGAGCTTGTAAAAGCGAAGATATCCCTATAAAAAATATTAATATTTTTTTCATATTACCTTGTTGTTTGTGTAAAAAGTTTGCCAAGTTTACGGAAAAATCAGCAAAAATCATCCCAAAAAGATTAGAAATCCTAAATAAGAAGCCTATTTTAACAGGATTCATTTATCTTTGAGCCACTCAAAATAAACTTAAGAATGTCTAAAATTATTTCTGGATTTTCGAAACTTACTAAAGAAGAAAAAATTGATTGGTTAGCTAAAACATATTTTAATAACCAACCCGAAATTATACAAACACTAAAACAATATTGGAATGTTAATGGTGAACTACAACAATTACATGATGATTTTATAGAGAATACCATTTCTAACTTTTACATGCCATATGGTATTGCTCCTAATTTTGTTATTAACGGACAAGATTATGTAATACCAATGGTAGTTGAAGAAAGCTCGGTAGTTGCAGCAGCTTCTTTAGTTGCTAAATACTGGAGTACTCGTGGTGGTTTTAAAGCTGAAGTAATTTCTACTACTAAAATTGGTCAAGTACATTTTATGTATTCTGGTGACAAAAAAGATTTAGAAACTTATTTTAATCAGAGAAAAAGCGAATTATATACAGCTACATCTTCCATAACTAAGAACATGGAAAAACGCGGTGGTGGTATTTTAGATATTTTTTTAGTTGATAAAACAGATAAACTCGCTAATTACTATCAGCTTCATGTTACTTTCGAAACTAAAGATAGCATGGGAGCTAATTTTATCAATTCTTGTTTAGAGGTTATTGCTAAAACTTTTAGACGTAATGATATTGAAATTGTAATGAGCATACTTTCTAACTACGTTCCCGAATGTACAGTTAGAGCAGAGGTAAGTTGCAAGGTAGAAGATTTAGGTGGAGAAAATCCGCAGAAATTTGCTGAAAAATTTGAGCAAGCTGTTAAAATAGCGGAAATAGAACCTTATCGCGCTGTAACTCATAACAAAGGAATTATGAATGGTATTGATGCTGTTGTTTTAGCTACTGGAAATGATTTTAGAGCTATTGAAGCCGGTGCACATGCTTATGCTTCAAAAGATGGACAATATCAAAGTTTAACACATTGTACTGTAAAAGATGGTGTTTTTAAATTTTGGATTGAGATTCCGTTAGCATTAGGTACCGTTGGTGGTTTAACCTCTTTACATCCTATGGCAAAATTATCGTTAGATATGATGCAAAAACCTAGCGCCAAAGATTTAATGAAAATTATAGCTACTGCTGGTTTAGCTCAAAACTTTGCTGCATTACGTGCATTGACAACTAAAGGAATTCAGCATGGACATATGAAAATGCACTTGCAAAATATTTTAAATCAACTAGGAGCATCAGTTGATGAAAAGGAAACAATTACAACTTACTTTGAAGATAAAACAGTTTCTCATAGTGCTGTAGTTGATAAATTTAATGAATTAAGAAAGTAGCTTCGACTTCGCTCAGCTACCAAAAAACTAAATGAAGATATGCCTATAGGTTTTGTTTATATTTTAGAATGTTCTGATGGAAGTTTTTATACTGGTAGCACTATCAACTTAGAAAAAAGGTTATTTGAACATCATAGCGGACAAGGCGCAAGACATACTAAAGCTAGATTACCTGTTAACTTAGTTTATATAGAAAAGTTTCAAGAAATTCATCAAGCGTTTTATAGAGAAAAGCAAATTCAAGGTTGGTCTAGAAAAAAGAAAATCGCACTAATTCAACAAAACTACGAACTATTGCCTAAACTTTCAGAGTGCCAAAACAAAACACACTATAAGTTAAAAAAATTACGCTAGTCATGAAAAAATCCACAAACAATTTGGTAACTGAGCGTAGTCGAAGTTACAGCAACGGAAAATTATTATTAACAGGTGAATATGTTGTTCTTGACGGAGCAACCTCTTTAGCTGTTCCAACAAAATTTGGTCAAGATTTAATAGTTAGTCCTATAAAAGAACAGCAACTTGTTTGGGGAAGTTTTACTAATACTGGCGAATGCTGGTTTGAAGCGAGTTTCGATTTACCAAAACTTAGACTAACCTCTGCAACATTTAATTCTAACAAGGAAGGAAGTGCTGAATTCATTGCTGAAACTTTACGTGATATTTTATTAGAAGCAAAAGAACTAAATCCACAATTTTTAAATTCTGACAGCGGATTTGTTGTAAAAACCAACTTAACATTCCCAAAAGATTGGGGATTAGGAAGTTCATCAACTTTAATAAATAATATTGCTACTTGGGCAAATATAAACCCATTTACCTTGCTATGGAATGCTTTTTCTGGTAGTGGTTATGATATTGCTTGTGCAAGTCATAACTCTCCTATTTTATATCAATTAGAAAACAACCTCTCGTCTCCGCTCGAGATGATACCAAAAATTGAAGAGGTGAAGTTCAATCCTAATTTTACAGATGAATTGTTTTTTGTGTATTTAAATCAAAAGCAAAACAGCAGAGAGGGAATTGCACAATACAAACAACACAAAGAAGAGGCAAAAACATTAATTTCTGAAATTAATAACTTAACTCAAGAGTTTTTAAAAGTTGACTCATCTAAAAGTTTAAACAAAATAATTGTTGAGCACGAACGTATTATTAGTTCAATTATAAAACAAGGACCTGTAAAAAAACAATTGTTTTCTGATTATTTCGGAGAGATAAAAAGTTTAGGTGCTTGGGGTGGAGATTTTATTTTAGCTACCGGAAGCGAAGACAGTATTAAATATTTTAATAATAAAGGATACAACACTGTTATTCCTTATAAAGAAATGGTTTTATAAACATATTATTAGGTCTCGACTGCGCTCGACCTGACAAATTAATTTTTAAAATGTCTCCTCGAGCGCAGTCGAGAGGTTTTCAATAAATGAAAAAAGTAATAATCGTTGGCGGTGGTGCTGCAGGATATTTTACAGCAATTAACGCTAAAGAAGCTAATCCTGATTTGGATATTACCATTCTCGAAAAAGGAAAAGAGGTTTTACAAAAAGTTAAAATTTCTGGAGGTGGAAGATGTAATGTTACCCATGCTTGTTTTGAACCTAAAGAACTTACTAAATTCTACCCTCGTGGTGAAAAAGAATTATTAGGTCCTTTTCATCAATTTATGACAGGTGACACTTTTGAGTGGTTTGACAACAAAAATGTTCCTTTAAAAATAGAGGAAGATAACCGTGTGTTTCCTGAAGCAAATACTTCGCAAGCAATTATTGATTGTTTTCAGAATGAAGTAGACAACTTAGGAATTAAAGTATTGAAAAACCATGGTGTAAACTCAGTTTCTCAACAAGATGATAAATGGATTATCCATACAAAACAAAAACAGTTTGAAGCTGATTTTTTAGTGATTGCAGCAGGAAGCTCAAAAAAAGTGTGGGATTTATGCAAAACCCTAGATCACACTATTATTGAACCTGTCCCTTCTTTATTTACCTTTAACATAAAAGACAAACGAATTATCGATTTGGGCGGTATCGCTGTACCAAATGCAGAAGTGAAATTAGTCGGAACTAATTTAGAAAATTCAGGACCTTTATTAATTACCCATTGGGGATTAAGTGGACCTGCTATTTTAAAACTATCAGCTTTCGGGGCAAGAATTTTAGCTGACAAAAATTATCAATATGACGTAAAAGTTAATTGGCTAGGTCAAGATTTTGATTCGGTTTTAGAGGAACTTCAAAATTTAAAAAAATCACAACCTAAAAAACAAGTGAATTTAAAATCTCCTTTTGCTGATATTCCTCGTCGTTTATGGGAACGTTTTGTTGCTGCATCAGAAATTAAAACCAATCAGAATTGGGCAGATTTAAGTAACAAACATTTAAACAATTTAACAAATCAATTAACCAAAGGATTATTTAACGCTAACGGAAGAACTACTTTTAAAGATGAATTTGTAACCGCTGGTGGTGTAGATTTAAAAGAAATAAACTTTAAACGTTTTGAAAGTAAAAAACATAAAAACTTGTTTTTTGTTGGTGAAGTTTTAAATATTGATGCTGTTACAGGCGGATTTAACTTTCAAAATGCTTGGACTGGAGGATACATTTGTGCAAAAAGCATTGCTGAACAATAGATTTACAACATAAAAAAAGTCCATTTACTAAAATTTAGTAAACGCACTTTTTTATTTAGCTTAGTTTTACACTAAACTACAGCTGATGCCTTCATTGATTTTCTATAAAGAAAAGAATTAAATATATTTCTCTTCCCGAAATTATTAATAGACTTCGCGTTTATAAATTTTAAGAATATTTTTTTACTTACTCCAAAATACTCATAAGTATTACCATCAGTAAAAGTTACTTCTAGCAACATACTTTTATGTTTATAATCCGCTACTTTAAATTCGGTAATTGTAGTATTATAGGCTTCTAAGTTATCTTCTTTAGTTTTTGGCGCTATGCTAACTAAAAAATGATATCCATCTATAATTTTAGTACTTACCTCCTCTGCTTCTAACTTTTTTTCTTCTTCTAAAAATTTATCAGGATGCCATTCTTTAACCAATCCTCTATAAGTTTTTTTCAACTCCTTTAAGTCGATAGCTCCTTCTACATTAAAAAGCTTTTTATATTCTTTTATTCGCTTCATTTATATGAAATAATTTAGCCCGCGAAATTAATCATAATATCTGAATATGAGACAGAAAGCTCATTAAATTTAAAAGCAACTTATTTTGTTTCTATTTTTTAAAAACATACTTTTATACGGTAATGAGAAATGAAACTTTTATTGAATTTTGGCTTCGTGATGCAACGCAAATTTTGCTACGCTACCTTTTTATAGCGGGTATTGCTTTTATTATTTTTTACATCTTATTTAAAAAAGCTTTTTGGTTTAGAAAAATTCAGAAAAAACTACCAAAATTAAAAGACTACAAGAGAGATATTGTGTACTCATTTATTTCTGTTTCAATATTTGCAACGGTAGCTCTTTTTGTTTTTTACTACTTAATTTCTTACACAAATATTTATTTTGATTTTAACGAATACGGAACAGTATATTATATTTTAAGCTGGTTTTGGATGTTCTTTTTACACGACACCTACTTTTATTGGATACATCGTATGATGCATCATCCAAAACTATATAGAAAAATTCATTTAATACACCATAAATCTACCAATCCTTCGCCTTGGACAGCTTATGCTTTTCATCCTTTTGAAGGTTTTTTAGAAGCATTAATAGCCCCTTTAATAGCTTTTACTTTACCTGTACATATTTCTTCTTTTAGCTTATTTTTCTTGTTTCAAATTATATATAATGTATATGGTCATTTAGGGTTTGAATTGTACCCAAGAAAATTTCATAAAACATGGATTGGAAGATGGATAAACACATCGGTTGCTCATAATTTACATCATAAAAAATTTGATGGAAATTATGGTTTATATTTTCTTTTTTGGGACAGAATTATGGGAACCGTTAGAGAAGATTACAATAAAACTTTTGATGAAACTACTGCTAAAAAAGTAATTAATAACTCATAACAGTACCATAATATAATAGCTGAAAGGTTTTGACATCTAATAATAAACAATTCATCGCCATCATCATTCCGTAGTTAGATTTATCGTAAAAAAGATATTCGAAATAATTTATTTCTTTTTCATACTCGTAATAAGTTGCAGTTGTTTTAAACTTATCGTTATAAAAATTTTCTAATTGAGATAACTGATGCACATTTATTTTAACCGAATAATTATACAAACTATCTAATTTAACTTTTAGTTTTCGACCTTTTGATGATAGTTTTCCAGTAGCACTAAAAAGCGTTTTTTCGTATTTATCTTTAGCTAGTAACTCATAAAAAATCATTTCGGTATTCACTTCTTTTTGAATACTTTCAATATATTTTGACAAGTTATTTGATAATCTATTTAATTCACTAATTCTAACTTTAGTTTTCTGAAACATTAAAGGTTTTTTTTCTGCTTGTTTTTCAAAAAAAGCAGTTCTTCCTTGTATTATTTCATCATTAATACGAATAGCATCAACAATAGATTTGTGCGCAGTGAATGTTTTATATTTGTGCTGAGACGCGCAGTTTAAAGAAATTAAACCAATAATTAGCAAAACAAATTTTCCTTTCATAAAAATATTTTTTTTTACAAGATACTATGTTTTTACTAATTATTATAAGTGCTGAATTATTCTTCTTCGTAGCAATTAAAAACTATCGAATATCCGTATTCTACAGCTTCATTGTATAATTCTTTTTGCTCTTCTTCTTCAACGTCATTTACAGAGTCTAAGCTAAAATATTCTTCCTCTATTTCTGTAACTTTCCACCCTTCATCTTTAATGTAAAATTTGGCAAGTTTTAAAGCTCCTTCTATATCTTTATAATCAATATATAAACTTACATAAGCTCCGATTACTTCATCGTAATGTTCTGATGATTTTTTTGGTTTTGCTAAGGCATTTATTAAAAACATAATTTATTTTTTATTGGTTAGGCTAATTCTCCTCTATGTGGTTTTAGAGCATCTCTAAAAATTTTCATATTGCTTTCATCAACTATAATAAAAGCTATGGTATGCATTGGGTTGATTTTAAAGAAATCAACCTCATCGTATGGCAAACTATCTATTTGCGCAAATTCTTTTAAATGAACACAATGATGTTTTGCGGTTTCTAATCCGTCAGGACCTTTAAAATCCCAAATTAGTTTTATTTTTCTACTCACAATTATCGTTTAAAAGCACAAAAATACCCAATTCAATTTTGAAAAGGGTATTTAATCAACTAACTAATCAAAGAAAATTACTTTTTCTCTTTTAAGGTGTACATATATGATTTAAAAATCTGAATTAATTTTTGAGTAGAAGAACCAGAAGATGCGTTAAAAGTAAAACTAATTGTTAATTTTAATTCTGGGAAGTATGCTACTGCAGAACGAAATCCGTCAATTGCACCATCGTGACCATAAACTACCATACCGTTAAAATCATCAACAGTAATTCCCATTCCCATTTTATCTTTAGGAGTTGTCATTAACTTTAAGCTACTTTCTGAAATCAGCTTACCCGTAAAAAGTGCATTATAAAATGTGTTTACATCTTTGGCGTTTGATATAATTCCGCCAGCTCCCATTGTACCTATTAAGTTTGTATGAAATGTTATTGGATGCCATTGGTTATTTTCTGGATAATAACACATTGCTTCGTTT
This sequence comes from Tenacibaculum sp., assembly GCA_020631475.1. Classification (GTDB taxonomy): domain Bacteria; phylum Bacteroidota; class Bacteroidia; order Flavobacteriales; family Flavobacteriaceae; genus Polaribacter. The sequence continues at coordinate 48,234 of JAHDHE010000002.1, forward strand.
TTAGAAAAATTGATGTCTTTTCCAAAATCAGTATTTGTTAAATTTAGTTTCTTGCTAATTCTATTTTTAAGAATTTCTCTAAAAGTTAGTTTATCTAAATCTTCTGCTATGTAGGCTAATAAAATATAATTAGAATTTGAATACTCTGTTTTAGTACTCGGTTTAAACAAGCTGTTATAGCTCTTTATTTTAGCTAACATTTCAGTTCTACTCCTTGGTTCGCTAATCCAAACTTCAAAACCTCTATCTGCTGTAATATTATAAATTCCGCTCCTATGATGTAACATATCTGAAATCGTAATATTTTCAGCATTAGGAATTTCAGGAAAATATGTTTTCAATTTATCATTTACAGATAATTTACCTTCATCAACCATTTGCAAAATAATTGTGGCTGTAAATGTTTTACTAATAGAGCCTATTCTGTATTTAGTTTCAGAATTGTTCTTTTTATCTAAATCTAGATTCGCAAAGCCAATTGACTTTGTATAAAAATTCTCTCCATCTTTTAAAATAGAAACAGTACCCATCGCAGTTTTTTCTTTTTCGTAAGAGGATAGTAGGTCATCTAAATTCTGAATTTGAGAACAGCTTACAAAAGAGCATACGATTCCTATTAGGAGTAAAAATCCTTTTTTCATAATAAAAAGCTTTAAGAGTTTATAAAACTGACTATTTGTTTTTAAAAGTCAAACCTATAAGACCAAGTCTTGCTATTAAGAAAACCAGCATTCCAAAAGTTGGAGTTAATAATGCTATTTTTAATCCACCAGCTAAAACAGATGGGGCTATACTTGTCGCAATTGCCATTGCATCAAAAGCGCCAATCATCCCCAACATGAAACCTAAAAACCCAAAAACTAACGCAAATAAACTAATATGCTTAATTAATGATGTTGTTTTTTGATTTTCATCACCTTTTAAAAATACTTTTACAATTAATGCAATACAGATAATTAACATTAATAGCATCGGGTACATAAACATTGGACCTCCTTCATTTAAGAAATTGAAAAATAAGAAATTCATAATTTTTGTTTTTAAAGTTATTATGCTTCAAATGTATTTTTAATCTTAATTGTTTTATATTAAAATAGACGAATCAAAATTAAGGAACTATAAATAACCAATTTACATCTAGTTTCAGTAAAAAGTAAAAAATGTGTATTTCATCTATAATTAAGCTAATTTCATCTTATAAGATATTATAATATCTAAAAAAAGTTGATATTGCAATAGATATGTTTAAACAATACCATAAATTAAATTTTCTTTTAGAAATTGTTATCCATTTTATTTTCTGGATAACAGTATACTATTTTTACAACTATTTTTTAGGCTATGGAAGCCTTAACACTGCATATGTAAACAATTTCTCTTTGTTTTTAATGCCTGTTACCATTAGTATTAGTTATTTTTTTTATTTCTTTTTAATTCCCAATTATTTACTTAAAAAAAAGCAAGGTTTATTTTTCTTATACACAATATACACCTTTATTATTTCTTTTTTCTTCATTGTTCTTTCTATACTATATGGTTTAGTTTTTTCTGAAAAATTTAAACTTAACGATTATACACCAATTACCAAAGGTGTTATTTTTATAATTTTAGGAATCTACTTTATTGTTTTTATCGTTATTACAATAACTTTAGTAATACATAATTATAAATCAACTTTAAAAAGCGAAGATTTAAAGAATAAATTTTTACAAACTCAACTACAATTAAAAGAGCAAGAATTGAAGTTTTTAAAAATGCAGATTCATCCTCATTTTTTATTCAATACCTTAAACACTTTATACGGGTTTGCATTAAAAAAATCTGATGCTGCTCCTGATATGATTTTAAAACTATCTAACCTTCTTGATTACATATTGTATCAAGTTGACAAACCTTCAGTGCTTTTATCGGATGAAATAAAACATATAGAGAATTATATTGCTTTAGAAAAAATGCGTTTTCAAGAAAGCTTAGAGGTTAATTTCACTAAAGAACTGCATGTTGAAAATATTGAAGTACCACCTATGCTTTTACTACCTTTTATTGAAAACTCTTTTAAACATGGAATTCAAATAAATGATGTTTTAAAAGTTGATGTTTTTTTAAAAACAAGCAATAATCAGTTAGATTTCACAGTAAAAAACACAGCTAAAAAACACGTGCAAACAAAAAGCGGAATTGGTTTAGACAACATAAAAAAACGTCTTAAAATGTTATTTAACTCTAACTACACTTTAAATATTCTTCAAGAAGAAAACACTTTTAATGTTGAACTTAAAATCCCATTAAAAAATGTCTAAGAAAATAACTTGTGTAATTGTTGATGACGAACCCATAGCTAGAGAAATAATTACTTCATTTGTACAAAAAACATCTTCGCTCAAATTAATAAAAACTTGTAAAAATGCCATGGAGGCTGTTAATTTCACTCAAGAAAATAATGTCGATTTATTTTTCTTAGACATTAATATGCCAGAAATTAACGGACTTAGTTTAGCAAAAATAATTGGAGATAAATCTAAAATAATTTTCACAACTGCTTATCGTGATTATGCTGTAGACGGATTTAATTTAAATGTAGTTGACTACTTATTAAAACCTATTGCTTTCGAACGTTTTTTTGAAGCTATTCAAAAAGTAAATTCAGCTTTTATACCATTAGAAATAAAAGAAAAAAGCATTGAATCTAAAAATTACATCTTTGTGCGTTCTGATCGTAAAATGGTAAAAATAAATTTTGAAGAAATTTTATATATTGAAAGTTTAGGTGATTATTTAAAAGTTTTTTTAGAGAATAAAACAGTTATAACAAGAGAAACAATGAATAATATAGAAAGTAAATTACTTATAAATAAATTTATTCGAATTCACCGATCATATATTGTTTCTTTAAATAAAATAAGTTCTTACACAAATGAATTTATTGAAATCAATAAAAAAGCATTACCTATTAGCAGAAGTTATAAAGAAAGCGTTTTACAAAAATTAGCAGAAGTGTAGTCTAAATTTTATCTTTACCGCAAAATTTAGACTTTTGAACACATCACAATTTATTTACAAAAACATAGAGAAAGTAATTGAAAAAGCAACATTTACATGGCAAACACCAAGTAATATAGCTTTGGTAAAATATTGGGGAAAAAGTAATCCGCAAATTCCTAAAAATGCCTCTATAAGCTTTACATTAAATAACTGTAACACTATAACAACTATCGATTTTGAAAAAAAATCGAAAAATACAGTTGCAGATTTCGAGCTATTTTTTGAAGGAAAAAAGAAAGATGATTTTAAACCAAAAATTGCTGAATTTTTTAAAAGAATAGAAGAATACTGCTCTTATATTCTAGACTACAAAATGACTATTAGCTCAGAAAATTCATTTCCTCATAGTAGTGGAATAGCTTCATCTGCAAGCGGAATGAGCGCGATAGCAATGTGTTTAATGAGTTTAGAAAAAGAATTAAATCCAAGTTTAAATCAAGAATTTATCAACAAAAAAGCATCTTTTTTAGCTCGTTTAGGATCTGGAAGTGCTAGTAGAAGTATAGAAGGACCATTGGTTGTTTGGGGAACTCATTCGAAAATTGAAGGGAGTTCGGATTTATTTGGTGTAAAATTTCCTTATGATGTACACCCGATTTTTAAAAATTATTGTGATACTATTTTACTGGTTGACAAAGGCGAGAAACAAGTTTCATCTACAGTTGGCCATAATTTAATGCACAATCATCCTTATGCAGAACAACGATTTAAACAAGCTAATGAAAATTTAGGAAAACTTTCGGAAATTCTTCAAAATGGCGACATAAAAAGCTTTATTAATTTAGTAGAAAGTGAAGCCTTAACATTGCATGCAATGATGCTTACTAGCAATCCTTATTTTATTTTAATGAAATCAAATACTTTGGAAGTTATTAATAAAATATGGCAATACCGAGAAGAAAATAATAGCAATATTTGTTTTACTTTAGATGCTGGAGCAAACGTTCATATTCTATACCCAAACTCAGAAAAGACTGAAATAGAACTATTTATTAAGAACTCCTTAGCAGAATTCTGTCAAAAAAATCAGTATATTTGTGATAATGTGGGTTTTGGTGCAAAACCGCAATAACCTTAAATTCCCTTCCATCATGAAAAAATCAACATTAATAATAGCGATACTAATTAGTTCCATAACATTTTCTGCTGTAGCCCAAGATACAATTTGGTTTGATAAAAATTGGCAAGAAACTACCGAAGGAAATCATGAATATTACAGACCAAATCCTAAAAAAATAAAAGACGGTTTTTGGATTGTTGATTATTATAAAAGCGGACAAATTCAAATGGAAGGATATAGTACAATTAACAAACCTGACGAAGAAATATTTGACGGTTTAGTAATTTACTACCACGCTAACGGAAAACCTTTTCATAAAGCAAATTATAAAAACGGAAAACTAGATGGAGTTCGTAAAGTTTTTTATGAGTCTGGCGAGTTAAAAGAACAGGGGAAATATGCTGATGGTAAACGAGAGGGTGTTTGGAAAACTTTTTATAAAAATGGCAAAATCGAAACTAAAGGTAAATACAGAGACAATGAAAAAGTTGGCGTTTGGAAAACTTTTTATAAAAACGTGTACTAGCTTGTAAACTAACATATTTACCTGTACTTTTGTTAAGTAATTAAAACATCTATGAAAGGACCTTTATTTTACGCAAAAATTTTACTTTTTGGTGAATACGGAATAATTAAAGACTCTAAAGGGTTAGCTATTCCGTTTAATTCATACAAAGGGGCGTTAAAATCTGCAAATAATTTATCTGGAGAAGCTCAAAAATCAAACGAAAGTTTAGCTAAGTTTTATAACTATTTAGCAAATTTAAATTCAGATTTAGTTTCTTTTGATTTAATTTCTTTAAAAAAAGATATAGAAAACGGAATGTATTTCGATTCTTCTATCCCACAAGGGTACGGAGTTGGAAGTTCTGGAGCGCTTGTGGCTTCAATTTACGATCAATATGCAAACGATAAAATTACTGTTTTAGAAAACTTAACGCGCGATAAACTGTTAACACTAAAACAAACTTTTTCTTTAATGGAATCTTTTTTTCATGGAAAAAGCTCTGGATTAGACCCTTTAAATTCATATTTAAGTTTACCTATTTTAATCAACTCAAAAGAAAATATTGAACCTGCTGGAATTCCATCTCAAAAAGAAGGAAAAGGTGCAGTATTCTTATTAGACTCTGAGCAGATTGGGGAAACAGAACCAATGGTGAACATTTTTATGAATAAGATGAAAAATGAAGGTTTTCGTAAAATGATTAGTGAAGAATTCTCACTACATACTGATGCTTGTATCGAAGATTTCTTAAAAGGAAATGTTAGCTCATTATTTGGCAATGTTAAAAAATTATCTAAGGTCGTTTTAGCCAACTTTAAACCAATGATTCCTTCTGCTTTTCATAAAGTTTGGGAAAAAGGAATTCAAACTAACGATTACTATTTAAAACTTTGCGGTTCTGGTGGTGGTGGTTACATTTTAGGTTTTACTGAAGATTATCAAAAAGCAAAAAACACTTTAAAAGATTATAAATTAGAGTTGGTGTATCGTTTTTAAATTACTTTCTAAATGAGTACATTTAAAGTAAATACATTAGTCAAAAAAATTTTCAGTCTTCTATCAGTTGTTAGAGGATATAATATTTTAGTATTAATAGCAGCCCAATATTTGGCTGCTATTTTTATTTTCTCAGAGCATAAATCTGTTAAACCAGTGCTTTTCGATTGGCATTTATTATATTTAGTAATAGCCACTGTATCGGTAGTTGCAGCTGGGTATATTATTAATAATTTTTACGATAAAAATGCCGATAAAATAAATCGTCCAATAAAAACCGGATTAGATTCTTATGTAAAGCAAGAAACCAAATTATCATTATATTTTTTCTTAAATTTTGTAGGTTTTGGTTTTGGGTGGTTGGTATCATGGCGAGCTGCGTTCTTTTTTGCTTTTTATATTTTCGCAATTTGGTTTTACTCACATAAGCTAAAAAAATATCCTTTTGTTGGTTTAATAAGCGTTACAACACTAACCATTTTACCTTTTTTTGTAATTTTTGTTCATTATAAAAATTTCTCGAAAGTTATTTTTGTACACGCCATTTTTCTTTTTTTGGTTATCATGATTCGTGAATTAATTAAGGATTTAGAAAACATAAAAGGGGCTATTGCAAATAACTACAATACATTTCCTGTAAAATATGGAGAAAAAAACACAAAAAAAACAATAATTCTTTTAATGACATTAACACTTGTACCTATTGGAATATTATTTAATTATCCGGCAATAGAATACATGAAATATTATTTTTACTTAGCTGCAATTACTTTAATTATTATTGGTTATTATACATGGAAAGCATCAAAAATAAATCAATATAGGTTAGCACATAATCTTTTAAAAATATTATTATTAATAGGTGTTTTTAGTTTATTATTTATTGATAAATCTTTAATTTTAGACAAAGTAGTTGAGGTTTTAGATTAAAAATCAAATAATTGACTTACATTTGCCCACTTTTTAAAATTTAAACATGAATTCAAAAAACTCGTCGAGAGGACGACAAGCTGGAAAGAACAGCAATCCTCAAGAAAAAAAATCATTTAGAACTGATAAATCTGATAGAAATAGTAATTCTTCTAGCAAAAAAAGATTTGCAACTAGCTCTTCTGATAATAAAAAACAATTTAAAAGAGATTTTAAAAAATATCAACCAAATAAATCAGTTCAAAAAACAACTGAAAGTACTGGTATTCGTTTAAACAAATACATTTCAAATTCTGGAATTTGCTCTCGTAGAGAAGCAGATACTTATATAGAGCACGGTAGTGTTACTGTTAACGGAGATTTAGTAACCGAAATGGGTTACAAAGTTCAACCTGATGATGAAGTTCGTTTTGATGGAACTTTAATTTCTATTGAAAAAAAGCGTTATATCATCCTAAATAAACCAAAAAACTATATTACTACCATGGAAGATGATCGTGGTCGTAAAACAGTAATGGAAATTATTGCTGGAGCTACTAAAGAACGTATTTACCCTGTTGGAAGATTAGATAGAAACACCACTGGATTATTGTTATTTACCAACGATGGTGAGATGGCTAAAAAACTAACCCATCCTAAACATAATGTTCGTAAATTATATCATGCTTCTTTAGATAAAAAACTAACGTTATCTGATTTAGATAAATTACGTGGTGATGTAATTATTGAAGGTAAAAAAGTATTTATTGATGCTGTTTCTTATGTAGAAGGGGAAAGAAAAACAGAAGTTGGAATTGAAATTCACTCTGGTAGAAACCGTATTGTACGTAAGATTTTTGAAAATTACGGATATACCGTTAAGAAATTAGACCGTGTAGTTTTTGCAGGTATGACTAAGAAAAATTTACCAAGAGGTAGATGGAGAGAGTTAACAAGTCAAGAAGTAAATAACTTACAAATGATATAAAAAAAATCCCGAGTTTAAAACTCGGGATTTTTATTTATTGCTTTTCTTTCTTATGGTCGTTTTGCACTTCCTCATCTCTATATTTACAACAACCATGTAAATTGTCATAAACTTCTTTTGGTGCTTTAAAAACATCTGTATCATGACCTACATTTGCTACACTCTGCTTAACCGTAGCTACATCAGTTTTACGTTCATCAATAATTAAATTTAATTGATGTGTTTTTACATTCCACAATGCATACTTTACTCCTTTTGAGTTTAATGCTGCCTTTTCTATTCTACTTTTACACATCATACAAACACCATCTACATCAAAAGAAACTTTTGCGTTCTTCTTCTTTTTTTGTGCAGAGACTGATACTCCTAAAAATAAAACTGCTATTAATAATACTATTTTTTTCATTTTAATCTATTTTAAATCTTAATCCTGTATAAAAATTACTTCCAAAAATTGGCGCGTACACAATAGTTGTATCAAAACTTGAGCCAAAAGGATCATCGCTTGCCAATATAGGATTTTTTTGTTTATAATTTGTAATATTCTCTGCTCCAGCATATATCTCGAATTTCTTAGAAAACACTTTTGTTATCTGAGCGTTTAATAAATTATAGCTGTTTGAGTACTCTGATAATTGATATTGAGCTGGATTTTGAGATGTATTTGGTAGTCGTTGCTTACCAATCCAATTATAGGTTACATCAAATTTCCAGTGTGCATCATTTTCTTGCTTATTTGTTTCATAAGAAACATTGGCGAAAAATCGATGTTTTGCTTGTAATGCTTTCGCTGCATTTCCTGATTTAAAATCTGTATTTACATCATAATATTTGTACGAAAATCGTGTGTTAAAAAATGGAATAATATTCTGATTCACTTCTACCTGAAAACTATTCGCTACACTTTTTCCATCTAAATTATAAAATGAAATCTCTTGCGGATTTTCCCAATCTACCACAACTTGGTTATCAAAATCTGTTCGGTAAAAATCAAAGGTAATATCTCCTTTTCTACCAAACAACTTATACCCTTGCAAAAAAGACACACCATAATTCCAAGCAACTTCAGGATCTAAACCATAAATTTTACCGTTTGCATTATCAATATTAATCTGCCTAGAAGATGCAAATAATTGTTGATTTTCTGCAAAAACATTAGCACTTCTTTTACCTCTACCAACCGAAGTTCTAAACACTCCTTTTTCCCAAGGAGAATATCTTACATGTAAACGAGGTGTTAAAAAGGTTCCTAATAAATTATGATTATCTACCCTAATTCCTGCAGTAATACTTATATCATCAGAATTATCGTAAGCATATTCAAAAAATGTTCCTACAGATGTTTCGTTTCTATTATAATTATTTATTTGAGGAGTAGTTTTTACCATTTCGTCATATTTGTCGTAAGTAAAACTTAAACCTGTTTTAAACTTATGACGCGTATCTCCAATAATTGAACTAAATAAAAAATTACTATAAAAACTTTGATGCTGAATATCATAATCTCTTAAACCAAAATATGAGTCTTGTTTATGATTGCTATAAGCAGCTTGTAAACCCATACTTTGAAAAGGTAAATCAGGAAAAACGTATCCTAATTTTGCCGAAGTTTCAAACCTTTTACTCTTGATTTCACTACCCCAAATTGAAGATGAACCTTTATCTGTTTTAGGATTGAAATTAATTTGCCCTACTTGTTTATCGTCGTTTAAATATCTAAAATTAACAAAACCTATCCATCCCTTTTCGGCATCGGTATATTGCCAACGGTTCATTATATTAATTTGTTTTGCTAACGGGTTATCTAAAAAACTATCGTTGTTTTTATCAAACTTTTCTCCTCTATGGTTAGTGTGCACATAAATTCCTGTTTGCCATTTATCACTCACTTTTTGATTAAAATGTGTGTTTAGCTCCAACCTTCCTCCTAACGCTCCATAAGTATTTAAAAAGAATTTATCATCTCTCGATGGCTTTACTAACTCAGCATTAATTTGTCCTGAAACACTCTCAAACCCATTAATAACACTTCCTGCTCCTTTTGTAATCTGTATACTTTCTACCCATGTTCCTGGTGTAAATGTTAATCCGAATGCTTGCGCTGCTCCTCTAATTGACGGAATATTCTCTTGAGTAATTAATAAATATGGACTTGTTAAACCTAACATCTGAATTTGCTTTGTTCCTGTTAAAGCGTCAGAAAAATTAACATCAATCGATGGGTTTGTTTCAAAGCTTTCAGATAAATTACAACAAGCAGCTTTTAATAATTCTTCACTATTAATAGTTACTAAATTCTGTGCTTGCAAGTATGATCTTTGCGTTGCGCTCTTTTTAGCGTTTATCGAAACTTCTTTTAATGTATTACTTTCGGTAATAAAATGATGAATCGGTTTTAAATCATTAATTGTTAACGTATCTGTTTTATATCCTACAAAACTAACAACTAGTTTTTTATATGTTGATTTATAAGGTATCGTAAACCAACCTTTCTCGTTAGTTGTTACGCCTAAATTTGTGTTTAACCAATAAACACTTGCTCCGTAAACGCCTAAATTATCTTTAGGGTTATTTTTATCCATAATCATTCCTTTAAAAGTTTCTTGCGAAAATGATGCAGATGCTATTAGTATAAAAATACCGACCAATAAATTATTTTTCATTTTTATATATCATATTAAATTTTACAATTCTTAAATTTTAAATAAGAACTCTAAAATCATATGATAAAAACTTCGTGAAGCACCTGAATATCTTTTACTAAATCAGGTGGAGAATAATATTCATGTGATGTTACTTGCTTTTCAAAACCTTGAAAAACTGATTGATAAGCATTATAAAATGCTAAAACTATTTTTAGTTTATCAAAACTAACATCATCTAAAGAATGTTTTTGAAATTCATCTTGACCATCAATTTGATGAACTTCATCTTTACAACATTTTTTCTTCTTTGTAACAGTAGCACATTTATCTACACCACCATCACTATTACAGGTATCAGCTTTACCTAAATAAGAAACATCAACTAAATAATCACCACAATAATGCTTTTCTACCGTAAAAGAAAAGGTAGAAAACAGCACTAAAAATGCTAATACTGATGATACTATTTTAGTTATTATTTGTTTCATTGACTGCAAAGTTACGAAAAATCAAAAATCTATTTTTTAAAACAATTGTTAAATCTATTTTTGTAAGTTATAAACCTTAATTACGAACTAGGTATTAAACTTTTAAAAATGAACTTACAAGCATTAAAAAATAACATAGATAACATCTCAGAAAATAATTCTACCAAAGAAGAAAAATTGCAACAAATATGTGATTATTTAGCTTCTGAAATTTCGTACTACGATTGGGTAGGTTTTTACTTTAAAAATGGAGATAAAAACGAATTAAAATTAGCGCAGTTTAATGGAGAACCAACCGACCATACAATTATACCTTTTGGAAAAGGAATTTGCGGACAAGTAGCTGTTAGTAATAAAAATTTTGTTGTGCAAGATGTTAGTGAGCAAGACAACTATATTTCTTGTGGATGGAAAGTAAAATCTGAGATTGTAATTCCAATTTTTGTTAGCAATGAAAACATTGGTCAAATAGACATTGATTCTCATACCGTTAACCCATTTACAGCAGATGATGAAGCTTTATTAGAGTATACTTGTAAAAAAGTAGCAAATTTTATATAATTTTTACGTAATCGTTTGATTGTTAGGAATATTTTTCTTTAATTTGGGTAATATTTACTAACACTGCTTAATTCCCCTTTATTATGAGCAACAAAGAATACCCAACTTACGCTGCATTAGGCAACGCCAATGCTCGTAATACCACTCAACAATCTTTTTACGAAAAATTTACAATGTGGTTTCGTGATTTCTTAGAAAATGCTGAATAACATTTTCTATTTTATCGTACAAAACACCACCAAAAACCTAGTAGTTTTGGTGGTGTTTTTATTTAATAATAAACCAAAACAATTTATTGTATAACCTTTACTGTTTTAGTAGTTTTGCTAGCTTAACAACACAACAACAATGAACACTACAAAAACTATTAAATCGGCACTAATTTCTGTCTTTCATAAAGATGGTTTAGAACCAATTGTAAGAAAATTAAATGACCTTGGAGTTACTATTTATTCTACCGGAGGAACTGAAAAATTTATTAAAAACCTAGGTATTGATGTTGTACCTGTTGAAGATGTTACTTCATACCCATCAATATTAGGTGGACGTGTAAAAACATTGCATCCAAAGGTTTTCGGAGGAATTTTAAACAGACAAGATCATGATGGTGATATTGCCGAAATGCAAGAATACAACATTCCTCAACTAGATGTTGTTATTGTAGATTTATATCCTTTTGAAAAAACAGTAGCTTCAAATGCACCAGAACAAGATATTATTGAAAAAATTGATATCGGAGGAATTTCTTTAATTCGTGCTGCTGCTAAAAACTTTAAAGACACCGTTATTGTTTCTTCTATGGATCAATACGAAGCCTTTTTAAATTTAATTTCTGAAAACAACGGAAATACAACTATTTCTGATAGAAAAAAGTTTGCTGCTAAAGCTTTTAATATTTCTTCTCATTACGATACAGCTATTTTTAATTATTTTAATGAAGATGAAGTAGCTTATAAAGCGAGTAAAACAACTTCTAAAACTTTACGTTACGGAGAAAACCCACATCAAAAGGGGTATTTCTTTGGCGATTTAGATGCCATGTTTGATCAATTACATGGTAAAGAATTAAGTTATAATAATTTATTAGATGTAGATGCTGCTGTAAACTTAATGAATGAGTTTAAAGGTGAAGATCCAACATTTGCTATTTTAAAACACAACAATGCTTGTGGTTTTGCACAAAGAAAAACAATTTATCAAGCTTATGTCGATGCTTTAGCTGGTGACCCAGTTTCAGCTTTTGGTGGAATTTTAATTTCAAACTCAAAAATAGATAAAGCTACTGCTGAAGAAATTCATAAATTATTTTGTGAAGTAGTTATCGCTCCTTCTTATGATAATGATGCTTTAGAGGTTTTAAAAGGCAAGAAAAACAGAGTTTTATTAATTCAAAAAGAAGTTGAATTACCTAAGCAAACAGTTCGTACAGCATTAAACGGAGTGTTAATTCAAGATAAAGATTATATTACTGATAAGTTAGAAGATCTTTCTTATCCCACAAACAAAAAACCTAGTAATAGTGAGTTAGATGATTTATTATTTGCTTCTAAATTGTGTAAAAACACAAAGTCTAACACTATTATTTTAGTAAAAAATAAGCAATTGTTAGCTGGTGGAACTGGACAAACAAGTAGAGTTGATGCTTTAAAACAAGCGATCGACAAAGCAAATAGTTTTAATTTTGATTTAAACGGAGCTGTAATGGCGAGTGATGCATTTTTTCCATTTCCAGATTGTGTAGAAATTGCAAATAATGCTGGAGTAAAAAGTGTAATTCAACCAGGTGGCTCTATCAAAGATCAATTAAGTATTGATTATTGTAATAACAATGAAGTTTCAATGGTTTTTACAGGAACAAGACATTTTAAACATTAATAATTTTAGTTACAAAACATTACATATTTTTAGTTAGATTTGTAATATTCCACTTAAATTAAAGAAATAACAATATCATATGGGTTTTTTCGACTTTATGACTGAAGACATTGCGGTTGATTTAGGAACTGCAAACACGTTAATTATACACAACGGAAAAGTTGTTATTGACAACCCCTCGATCGTTGCTCGTAATAGATTGACTGGTAAAATTATTGCCACAGGTCATGAAGCCAACAGAATGCAAGGAAAAACTCATGAAAACATAAAAACTATCCGTCCGTTAAAAGATGGAGTTATTGCAGATTTTCAAGCTTCTGAAGAAATGATTAAGGAATTTGTAAAACAAATTCCTGCCATAAAGAAAAAACTTTTTCCACCATCATTACGAATGGTAATTTGTATTCCTTCTGGAATTACTGAGGTTGAAAAACGTGCTGTTATTGATTCAGGTCGTCATATGAACGCCAAAGAAATCTATTTAATTTACGAACCAATGGCTGCAGCTATTGGTGTAGGTGTTGATATTATGGAGCCAAAAGGAAACATGATAATTGATATAGGTGGTGGTACAACAGAAATTGCAGTTATTGCTCTTGCTGGTATTGTATGTGATCAGTCTGTAAAAGTTGCAGGTGATTTATTTACTAGTGACATTATGTACTACATGCGTACCCAACACAATTTACATGTTGGAGAAACTACTGCTGAAAAAATCAAGATAAAAATTGGTTCAGCTACTGAAGATTTAGACAGTCCACCAGACGACATGATGGTACAAGGACGTGATCTTTTAAGTGGAAAGCCAAAACAAGTACAAGTTTCTTATCGTGAAATTGCAAAAGCTTTAGATAAATCTATTTTGCGTATCGAAGATGCAGTAATGGAAACCTTATCTAAAACTCCACCAGAATTAGCTGCTGACATCTACAATACAGGTATTTATTTAGCTGGGGGCGGTTCTATGCTAAGAGGTTTAGATAAACGTTTATCTAGAAAAACAGATTTACCTGTTTACGTTGCCGAAGACCCACTACGTGCTGTAGTTCGCGGAACTGGTATTGCATTAAAAAATCTTGAAAAATACAAATCTGTATTAATCAAATAAAATTGAATGATTATTTATGCAACAGCTCTTTTATTTCTTTCAGAAGAATAAGTATTTCTTATTTTTTCTATTTCTTGAGATTATAGCTGTTGCATTAATAATTAACAATCACTCTTTTCATAAAAGTAAAGTCATCAGTTCAACAAACTATATTACTGGTGGAATTTATGAAAAATATTCAGAGGTTTCAGAATATCTAAGTTTAAAAGAAAGAAATAAAAATCTTACTGTAGAAAATACTATTTTAAAAAATAAGTTAGAAAAACTATATTCATTTATTGATAGTGTTACTATAACTAAAATTATAGATACATTAAATTATAATCAGCAGTATAAATATATTAATGGGAAAATAATAAATAACTCCTATAATAAATCGGATAACTTCATTACAATAAATAGAGGCTCTACAAATGGCGTTTCCTCTGAAATGGCTGTTATAAACAATAAAGGATTAATTGGTATTACTGATAATGTAAGTCCTAAATACGTTAGAGTACAATCTATTTTAAATTCAAATAGTAAAATTAATGCTAGCTTTAAAAACAGTAACCATTTTGGTACTCTATTATGGAATGGAAAAGACTATAATATTGTCCAATTAACCGATATTCCTCGTCAAGCAATATTTAAGGTTGGTGACACGATTATAACCGGAGGTAGATCAACTATATTTCCGAAAGGAATTCCAATAGGAACTGTTGCTAATATCCCTGAAAAACTATCGGCTACAAATACTATTGACATAAAATTATTCAATGACATGTCTAATCTAGGTCATATTTATATTATTACAAATCTTAATAAAGAAGAAATAAAAACAGTAGAAAACAAAAATGAATAGAACAGTTTATATCGTTTTTTTATTTGCTTTTTTCTTGCTATTGCAAGTTGTAGTACTTAATAACATTCTATTTTTAGGATATATAAACCCTTATTTATACATCACTTTTGTTTTTCTATATCCACTAAACACAAATCGTTTTCCTTTTTTAAGTTTAGCTTTTTTACTAGGTTTATGTATAGATGCTTTTTCTAATTCTGGTGGCGTGCATGCTTTTTCAATATTATTTATAGCTTACATTCGATTATTTTTTATTCGAACAATTTTAAAAAAAACAACCTCTGATTATTTATTATTCAACTTACGATTAGAAACGTTTGATAAAGTTTTTAATTATACTGCTATTTTAACAGTAATACATCATTTTATCTTATTTAGTTTAGTTAATTTTAGTTTTTATAATTTATATGACGTGCTTGTTAATACACTTTTTTCAAGTGTTTTTACATTAATCTTATATTTTCTAGGTAGTTTTATATTTAGAAAAAAACTCATTTAGAGTTAATAACATAATTGTAAAATATATTTTTTTATTAATACCTGTATAACAATAAATGAAACGAAGTTTCTTACTTATTTTCTTAATTGCTCTTGTTGGATTAATCTATATTATTAGATTATTTCAACTACAAATTATACGTGGAGGAAATCAAAATCCTATTCAAGGATCTACTATTAAGATTGAATACGATTACCCAGAGCGGGGTTACATATTTGATCGTAACGGAAAACTTTTGGTTGCAAATCAATTATCATATGATGTAATGGTAATTCCTAAAGAAGTTGAACCCCTTGATACACTTGAGTTCTGTAACCTATTAAAAATAACAAAAGAAGATTTTAAAAAACGTTTTAAAAAAGCTGAAAGATATGCTCGTTGGCTACCATCAAAATTTTTAAAGCAACTAGCTAAAGAAGATTTTGCTTACTTACAAGAAAAGCTACCAAAATACAAGGGATTTTATATTCAAAAACGTATTATTAGAAACTACCCTATCAAATCCGCTGCAAATGTTGTTGGGTTTATTGCTGAAGTAAACGAACAAAAAGCAAGAACAAATAATTACTACGAACAAGGTGAGTTAATAGGTAAACTAGGGGTTGAAAAACAATATGAAAATATTCTTAGAGGTGTTAAAGGTAAAAAACGCTTTAAAAGAAACAATTTAAATAAAATAACTGGATCATTCAAAAATGGTAAATATGATACTTTAGCTGTTGCTGGAAAAGATTTAACATTAACAATTGATAGCGACCTACAACAATATGGTGAATTATTAATGAAAGGAAAAAGAGGAGGAATTGTTGCTCTCGAACCAAAAACAGGTGAAATTTTAGCTTTAATTACCGCACCTTCTTATGATCCCAATTTATTAGTCGGAAGAAAAAGATCACCCAATTCAGTTAAATTATTCAACGACACTATTAATATACCTACATTTGATAGAGGCTTACAAGCTATGTATCCTCCGGGGTCACCTTTTAAAATTATAAACGGACTTATTGCCCTACAAGAAGGTGTAATCGATAAAAACTTCTACACATATTGCCATCATGGATATCGTTACGGTAATAGAAAAAATGAATTTATGGCTTGCCATTGCGGAATAGTAAACAGACCTATTCGATTAAAAACAGCCATTGCCAAATCTTGCAATAGTTATTTTTCAACTGCTTATAAAAAAATCATCGACAAATATGAAAACCCAGATATCGGAATTGAAAACTGGAGTAAGCATGCTAAAAGTTTTGGGTTAGGAAATTATCTTGGTTATGATTTACCTTCTGGTCAACCTGGTAGAATTCCCGATACTAAATTTTACAAAAGATGGTATAAAAGAGGTTTAAGAACTACCTACACAATATCCAACGCCATTGGGCAAGGTGAAATAGAAACCACCCCTATGCAACTTGCTAACATGACTGCTGCCATAGCTAATCAAGGTTATTTTCATACGCCTCATATTGTAAAAAAAATAGATAACAAATCGATAACAGATTCTATTTATACAATAAAAAGGAACACTACAATAGATCCCAAACATTTTCCAATTGCAATTGAAGCAATGCATGAAGTGTTTACTTACGGAACAGCAAAGTGGTTTCAAGTTAAAGGTTTAGACATTTGTGGAAAAACAGGTACTGCAGAAAATAAAATAAAAGTTATTGACGGAAAAAAAGTACAAGCTCCAGACCATTCTATACTAATAGCCTTTGCTCCTAAAGACAATCCAAAAATAGCTATGGCTGTATATATTGAAAATGGAGGCTACGGCGCTACTTTCGCTGCTCCAATTGCTAGCTTAATGGTTGAAAAGTATTTAAAAGGAACTACCTCAAGAAAGCAATTAGAAGCCAGAATGAAAAATGCTAACTTGCAAAAAGAATATGATAAATTAATTCCAAAAATAGATACTCTTGAGACAGGAACGAAATAACATATTTGCTGGAATTGACTGGATGCTTGTTTTGCTATATATCTTGTTGGTTGGTTTTGGTTGGATGAATATTTACGCAGCTTCTTCTACAGATTCATCAAGAGAAGTTTTTGATTTCTCTACCAAATACGGAAAGCAATTAGTTTTTATTTGCTTAAGCATTCCTGTTATTATATTTATCCTTTTTTTTAACTCAAAATTTTATGAGCAATTTTCTAGTGTACTATACATTCTATCCCTAGTGTTACTTGCAGGAGTTTTTGTTTTTGGAAAAAAAATAAATGGTGCCACTTCTTGGTATAATTTTGGAAGAATTGGATTACAACCTTCTGAATTCTCAAAATCTTTTACTGCTTTAGCGCTTGCTAAATTAATGAGTGACCGTCAGTACAATTTAAAGCTTTTAAAAAATCAAATGAAAGCTTTTATTGTAATATTTTTACCAGCTTTTTTAATTGCATTGCAACCCGATATGGGATCTGTTTTAATCTATTTCGCATTCTTTTTTGTTTTAAATAGAGAGGGATTAACATTAGCTTATATACTATTCGGAGCCATATCAATCATATTATTTTTGCTAACCATATATTTTGGTGCCAAATGGATTCTTATAATTTGCTTATCAATATTAACAATAGGCGTTTTATATGGCTTTTATAAAAACAAACGATTTATCCGATTTAATGCTATTAAAATAATTAGCCTATATCTATTCACAAGCATTTTTGTTTTTGGTATTGGCTATACTTATGATAATATATTAGAACAGCATCAAAAAGACAGATTTAATATTCTTTTAGGTAAAGTTAAAGACACTCGAGGAATAGGGTATAACTCCCATCAATCAGAATTAACCATAAGTTCGGGTGGATTTTTAGGAAAAGGTTTTTTACAAGGAGATAGAACTCAAGGAGATTTTGTTCCAGAACAACATACCGATTATATTTATAGTACTGTAGGTGAAGAATGGGGGTTTTTAGGAAGTTCAAGCGTAATAATATTATTCATACTACTACTCTATCGAATTATTTATCTAGCAGAAACACATACCAATAAATTTGGCAGAATATATGGTTACGGAATCGCATCTATTCTTTTCTTTCATCTAATAGTAAACATAGGTATGGTTATCGGATTACTACCTACTATAGGAATTCCTCTACCTTTCTTTAGCTATGGAGGATCTTCACTATGGGGCTTTACCATCTTACTTTTTATTTTTATTAGGTTAGATGCCCATAAAAAATACGATTGGTAATTGTTATTTAATTTGTTTTAGGTATGTTTTAGGGAAGAAATAAAAAAGGGCTTCAATCTCTTGAAACCCTTGTTATTCTTAGTAGCGGGAACAGGACTCGAACCTGTGACCTTCGGGTTATGAGCCCGACGAGCTACCTACTGCTCTATCCCGCGATTTGCGGTTGCAAATATACATCCTTTTCTTTCTTATATCCAAATAAAACATCATTTATTTTACAACTATTTTATAACTACCACCATAACAGTACAATAAAAAACAATAAATCTTAAGTAAAACAACTTATCTTTGCAGCATGACACATAAATCAGGATTTGTAAATATTATTGGTAACCCAAATGTTGGTAAATCAACATTAATGAATGCACTAGTTGGTGAAAAACTATCTATCATAACTTCTAAAGCGCAAACAACTCGACACCGTATTTTAGGTATTGTAAATAATGAAGATTATCAAGTTGTTTTTTCTGACACTCCAGGGATTATTGAACCAGCATACGAACTACAATCATCAATGATGGATTTTGTGAAATCTGCCTTTGAAGATGCAGATGTGCTTATTTATATGGTTGAAGTTGGAGAAAAAGAACTTAAAAACGAAGCTTTCTTTAAAAGAATAATCCATAGTGAGATTCCAGTTATTTTACTGCTAAATAAAATAGATAAATCTTCTCAAGAAGAAGTTGAAGAAAAAATAGCCTATTGGAGAAACAAAGTACCAAACTCTTTCGTTTATGTAATTTCTGCTTTAGAAAAATTTAATGTAGATACCGTTTTTAATAAAATTGTAGAATTACTTCCTGAAGCACCAGCTTTTTATCCTAAAGATCAACTAACTGATAAATCTGAACGTTTTTTTGTGAATGAAAAAATTCGCGAAAAAATCTTACAGCATTATAAAAAAGAGATCCCTTATTCTGTTGAAGTTGAAACTGAAGAATTTATCGAAGAAGAAGAAATTATTAAAATACGCTCAGTAATTATGGTTGAGCGAGAAACTCAAAAAGGAATTATAATTGGGCATAAAGGAAGCGCGATTAAGCGAGTAGGAACTGAAGCTCGAAAAGATTTACAAGCCTTTTTCGAGAAAAAAGTATTTCTAGATCTATATGTAAAAGTGAATAAAAACTGGCGTTCTAACGATCGTCAATTAAAACGTTTTGGTTATAAAGACTAAGTACACCCGTTGTGCATTTTGATTTAAAGGATAAAAGTTGTCCATCTTGCTGAAAAT
>JAHDHE010000040.1 GCA_020631475.1 Tenacibaculum sp.
AATATATTAATTTTTTATTATGATATCAAATTTATTATCAGAATATTAACATTTACCAAAAGTTTTGTTATTGATTTTTTACTTGTTTGTAGAGATTTACTGAGAATACAGTATTTTTGAATCATAAAAAAACAATAAATTTTATGAAAAAGTTCGCTTTATTATTAGTTTTAACAATAACATTACAATCTTGTAAAGGACAAAAAAAGAAAGCAAGGGTAGGGAATTCTGATTTTCAAATAGAAATGAATGCGAAGTTTAAAGATGCTTCTAAATCTCCATTAACTAAAAAAGGATTGAAAAAATTTAAAGGATTAGATTTTTATCCTATAAATAATAAATTTAAAGTAGTTGCTAAATTAATTAAGACTCCAGACTCACCTACATTTAATTTTCCTACAACAACTGATAGAATTGCTGTTTATAAAAAGTACGGAATGGTTTCTTTTAATATAGATGGAAAAGATTTTGAATTAGCTATTTATAAAGAAGACAACCCTAAGCCTAAATATTTTAATCATTTGTTTTTACCTTTCTTAGATAATACAAACGGAAAAACATCATACAGTGGAGGAAGATTTATTGATGTTTTAACTACTGATGAAAACGAAGATGGAACAATTATAATCGATTTTAACGAAGCATATAATCCGTATTGTGCATATAGTGACAGATATTCGTGTCCAATTACTCCAAGAGATAATTATTTAGATATAGAAATTAAAGCCGGAGTGATGGCTTATAAAAAATAAAAATCCTGCATTTGCAGGATTTTTATTTTTAAGTAGGAGGATTTAATCCTTCTTTAATATCAGACTCTATCGCTTTTTCTAAAGCATCTAAATAAGGTTTTCTAACTTTTAGTTTAGTTTCGGTATGTGCTTTCTTATTTAGTTTCGAAAACATTTCAGCAATTTTAATTGCAGTTGGTAATAAGTGAGTGTCAGGAACAATTTTATCTAAAAAACCAGCAGTAACAGCATCTTTAGGATTATATATTTCTGAATTATTTACACTACGTTCAAAATATACTGGTGATAATCGACTTTTGGCAATTTCAATTCCTGCATTGTGCATTGTCATTCCTATCATTACTTCATTTAATCCAACTTTAAATTCTCCTTCTGTTCCTAATCTATAATCAGAAGAAAGTAATAAAAAAGCTCCTTTTGCAATAGCGTGCCCAGTACAAGCTACAATGATAGGAAATGGAAAAGATAACATTCTGTATGATAGTTTAGAGCCTTTAGTAACTAGTTCTAACGCAGATTCAGCAGATGCAGTCATGCTTTTTAAATCGTATCCAGCTGAAAATATTCCTGGTTGACCAGTTAAAATAACCACTTTTTGTTCTTGTTCAGCTTTATCGAAAGCTTCGTTTAAAGCATCAATAACTTCATGAGAAATAGCATTTGCTTTTCCATTATTGATTGTAATAATTGCATAAAGATGTGTTGAGGTATACTGAATTAATTCGTTCATGTTTTTTAAATAAATTTAATAAGATAAATTCCAGCGAAAACAGCTAAAAAACCAAAGATAAAACTTGCGATTGTGTAAAAAGCGAAAGAAGTAAAATCTCCTGATTTTAAAAAGACATGATTTTCGTAGGCAAATGTTGAAAATGTAGTGAAACCTCCGCAAAACCCAGTAGCTAATAATAAAGTGTGGTTTTGAGATAAACTTTCGTTTTTAGCAGCTAGTCCTAAAATAACTCCAATAATTAAGCTCCCTAAAATATTGGCAGCAAATGTTCCGTAAGGAATTCCTGTTTCTGAATTATTTAAAAACTTACCAATAAGGTATCGTAATACACTTCCAATTCCGCCACCTATAAAAACGAGTAGTAATTGCTTCATACATTTGCTAAAATAATAAAACCTCACGATACTGTGAGGTTTTAAAATATATAGTTTAGCGCTTAGTTTATTGGATAATAAATATCTGTTTGAATTTCTTCTGGTTTTACTGTCGTTGGGTCATTTACATATAATTCCCAAATAGGCCACTTTTGTGTTAGTTTGTTTTCTTTTAAATAAGTGTCAATTTTCATGTGAGCAGCATAATCTCCTTCTCCATAATTACCAAACTTTGAAATCATAACACTATTGCTAGCTGGTAAATTAATTGTTACCATTCCTTTGTCGGGAGCTATTTTTTTGTTTAATAAAAGTCCAATGTAAAATTCTGTTTCTCTAGAAGTTTCATCATATTTTGAGTAAGCAGCTCCTGGAATATAATCGCCTTCTTTTAGTCCTTTTTTGGTGGCATATATTCCTGCTTTTGGCATGTCTTGCATAAATAAACGGGTCATTTCTTCATGGTCTATTTTTATTTTATGAGGGTAACCAATAAATGTTTTAGCAGTTAACTCTTGGGTTGTAACATTTCCTAAGGTGAATTTTGGAGCTTTTGGAGTGGTTTCTAAAAGAACTTTCTCTAAATTATTAAGCCCTTGCTCTTCCATTGGCCCTAACATATTATCCCAACCGCCAGAAATTGCGGCAAACATTTTAAACATAAAAGGAGATTTTTCAGCTTTCATACCCCAAGTTACTTTGGTGCCCTCTGGTACTTCTTCGAAGTTCCAATAAATATCTCCAGGTTCATTATCCATAAAAGACATTTTTTGAGCTATAGATTTATTCTTAACTACTGCAACAGTTTCCATTTTACCAGGTCCGTCTTTACTAGTCCAGCTATCTGATGCGCCAACGCCAACAGTTTTGTCACCATAAGTTACTACAATAGTGCTGTCTTTGTCGTGCCAAGGACCCCACTTTTCCCAAGTTTTTAAATCGTTTACAGTATTAAAAGCATGTGTTATTGGTGTTTTGATAACTTTACTTCGTTTAACATCGTAATTGCTTGAATATGTACTTACGTATATAAAACCTATAATGATTAAAGAAGCTACAAGTAGTAAAAAGTATTTAATGAATTTCATAACTAAATAATTTGGTTGCATTGTAAAAATACTGATTTTTTAGAAGTTATTAAAAAATGAAAATCCCTGATAAATTAATTTATCAGGGATTCAATATATTTAAAAGTATGTGGTTTTTATTTTAAAACAACATCATCAGCGTCTGTCCAATTCCATTTTCCAACAATAGTTCCGTTTTCTACTGTCATAATTCCTGGGTTTGCTCTAATGGCTGTTTTCAATGCAGTTTCATCACAAAAACCAAAAGTATATGGTAGATTAAACTCTTTTTGTTCTGCTTTTGCTCCATCTTCAAAATAAGAAGCTGTTAAAACATATACTTCATATCCTTTCGCTTTGGCATCTGCAGCTACTTTTGAAACAGCAGGTAAACCATCTTTATCCATTTTTTCAAAATTATAAAGCATAATAAGCATTGCTTTATCTTTTGCTAACATGTCCTCTAATTTATCTCCATTATCAGTTTCAATCATAAAATCGTGAATTGGTGGGACTTCATCACTACCTTCTTGATATGCCATTCCTTCAGCAATATTAGTGCCTATTGAGTACGCTCTAAAATCAATAACAGGTAAATGTTGTAAAACATAATATGTTACAAATAATGATAAAAATATTGATACATACGTGCTTAATGAAGCTACTTTGTCAGAAATTAAAGGATTAATATTTTTTAAACCTTTAATTAAAATGATAATAAATATCATTAAAATTACACTTTTATAAAATGTTTCTTTTGGTGTAAGTTTTATAGCGTCTCCAAAACAACCACAATCTGTTACTTTATTGTATGTGTAAGAATACCAAGTTAAAAACATGAAAATTACGTTTAAACCAAACAGGCTCCAAACTGTTAATTTTGGTTTGTAGCCAACTAATAGCATTACACCTAAAACTAGTTCAGAAACAATTAAAAGAATTGAAAAGGGTAATGCATAAGGAATTAAAAACTCGATATTTAATACACCTTCGCTAAAATATTCTTCAAATTTATATTGTGAGCCAATAGGATCTACTAATTTTACAAATCCTGAGTAGATAAATAAAAGACCTACTAATACTCTTGATATATGGGTTAATATTTTTAACATAATCTTTTTAGGGGTTTTAGGTTAACTGTCTAATTCTGAATGATGAATCAGGGCAAAAATAGCATAATTAATCATATCTTGATAATTTGCATCAATTCCTTCTGAAACTATTGTTTTTCCTTTGTTGTCTTCAATCTGTTTTACACGTAGTAATTTTTGAAGAATTAAATCGGTTAAGGAAGAAATTCTCATATCTCTCCAAGCTTCACCATAGTCATGGTTTTTGTTCTCCATTAACTCTTTGGTGATTTTTAAATGCTTATCATATAATAAAATTGCTTCATCCGTATTTAAATCTGGCTGTTCAACAATGCCTAATTCTAACTGAATTAAAGCCATGATAGAATAGTTGATAATACCAATAAATTCCGATTTCTCACCTTCATCAACTTTACGCTCAGTATTTTCTTGTAGTTGACGTATGCGTTGCGCTTTTATAAATATTTGATCTGTTAATGATGGAAGTCTTAATATTCTCCATGCACTACCATAGTCACTCATTTTTTTTATAAACAAACTTCTACATTCATCTACTACTGCATCGTATTGTTTGGATGTATTCTGCATCTTCTTTATTTAAAAGTAATCGACCAAAAATAGTAAATATTAAAAGCTTTTCGTTTATTTTTACTTGGAAATTTATTATGATGACGATTAATTGTAAAGGAAACTTAATAGACCTCACGACTCCTAAAGTTATGGGGATTTTAAATATAACTCCAGATTCTTTTTTTGATGGAGGAAAATATAAGAATGAACTTGATATTTTGAATCAAACAGAAAAGATGCTAAATGAAGGAGCAACTTTTATTGATGTTGGAGCATATTCATCTCGCCCTGGAGCGAAACATATTTCAGAAGAAGAAGAGTTGCGAAGAATTGTTCCGGTAATTGATTTATTGATGAATAAGTTTCCAGAAATATTGATTTCTGTTGATAGTTTTCGAAGTAGGGTAGTAGAGGAAACAATAAATCATGGAGCAGCAATGGTTAACGATATTTCTGCGGGAAAGATGGATGAAGCAATGTTTAACACTGTAGCGAAATTGCAAGTGCCTTATATAATGATGCACATGCAAGGAGCTCCACAAAATATGCAGAAAAATCCAGTATATGAAGATGTAGCAAAAGAAGTAATTTCTTTTTTTGCAAATAAACTATTTAAACTTAGAGCCTTAAAAGTAAATGATGTAATTATTGATGTAGGCTTTGGTTTTGGTAAAACAATTGAACATAATTATGAGTTGTTGAGTAAATTAGCATTGTTTAAAAATTTAGATGTTCCAATATTAACAGGTGTTTCACGAAAATCGATGTTATATAAGGTTTTAGGAATTTCAGCAAAGGAAACCTTAAATGCTACTACAGTAGCAAATACAATTGCTCTGTTAAACGGAACAAATATTTTAAGAGTACACGATGTAAAAGAAGCAGTTGAAGCTGTTAAGATTGTTAATCAATTATCGTAAAATGATTACATTTACTAAAACTACCAAGATTTAATGAATTTAGATTTTATCAATTTTAATTTTCTCGATGTACTTGATATCATTTTAGTTGCAGTTTTATTGTATTATATATACAAGTTGTTAAAAGGAACCGTAGCTATTAATATTGTTATTGGTATCGCATTGATTTTTTTAATTTGGAAAATAACGCAAGCACTTCATATGGAAATGCTAAGTGGTATTTTAGGATATCTTTTATCTGGAGGAGTTATAGCTTTGATTATTGTTTTTCAACAAGAAATCAGAAAGTTTTTATTAATGATAGGAACTACTAATTTTTCAGCTAAACGCGGGTTTTTAAATCAAATAAAATTTTTGCAATCTGAAATTAGTTCAGAAACTGATATTGAAACTATTTTAAAAGCATGTACAAGTATGTCTATAACTCGTACAGGAGCGTTATTGGTTATTGAGAAAACAAATAACCTTGATTTTTTAATAAATACAGGTGATAAAATGAATGCCTTAGTTAACGAGGCAATCTTAGAAAGTATTTTCTATAAAAATAGTCCACTACATGATGGGGCAACTGTTATACGAGATAATTATATAATTGCAACTCGCGTTGTTTTACCAGTGTCTGATAGTGTAAAAATACCTGCGCGTTTTGGTTTGCGTCATAGAGCAGCTATTGGAGTTACTGAAAAAACAGATGCAGTTTGTTTATTAGTTTCTGAAGAAACGGGTGAAATATCGTATATAAATAATGGAGAGTTTGTATTGTACAAAACGCCAGAAGAATTATTTAAAAAGCTTCAAAAAGATTTGACAGCATAACAGAAAAAAGCTCGCAATTAATTGCGAGCTTTTAATTTTTATATAAAATCTAAAATTTATTTAGCAGGAGCCATTTTAGATTGGATTGCGCTCATTACAGAGTTAAATTTCTTAGTAGCTTCAGCATCTAAAGAAGAAACGATTTCTTTTCCTTTAGCAGCTAACTCAACACCTTTCTTAGCTAATTCAGCATTTTTTAATACATCACCTTTAGCCTCAATATAATCTTTAGCGTAAGTAGAGTAAGATTGTAAGTACTCACCAACTTTAGGGTCTTTAAATTCTGGAATCGTTACACCTTCGATTGCTGATTTTACAGCTTCAACAGCTTTGTCAACAACAGCTTCTGTTTCTTCAACAACTTTTGTTGCAGCATCTTCAGTTGCGTCTGCAGCTTTTTCAGTTGCTTCAACAGCAGCGTCCTTTACGTCTTTAGCGTCTTCTTTTGCTTTTTTACATGAAGTTGCTAATAAAGCACCAACAACAAATACAGATAAAATTACTTTTTTCATAATTTAATGATTTTTAGTTTTTAAGATTGAAAAACAAATTTATTATTTTGATGCTTCTAAAAAAATTATTTAGGATACAATTTCAGTATTAAATTGTTTGTCATATAAGTTTTTGTAGTAACCTTCGTTTTTTTGTAGTAACTGATTGTGAGTTCCTTGCTCAACAATTAAACCTTTATCCATTACAATTATCATGTCAGCTTTTTTAATAGTAGCTAAACGATGAGCAATTACAATCGAGGTTCTGTTTTTTGTAATTTTATCAGTAGCGTATTGAATCATTTGTTCTGAATGTGTATCTACAGAAGATGTAGCTTCATCTAAAATTAAAACTTTTGGATTACTAACATAAGCACGTAAAAATGCAATTAATTGACGTTGACCAGAAGATAACATTCCGCCTCTTTCTTTAACGTTATAATGATAGTTGTTAGGTAGAGTCATTATAAAATCATGAATTCCTATTTGCTTTGCAGCTTCTTTAACTTCATTAAGTGTTATATTCTCATTCTTTAAAGTAATATTGTTTAAAATAGTATCAGAAAATAAAAAGACATCTTGTAGTACGACTGCAATTTCTTCACGTAAAGAAACAATATCATATTCTTCAACAGGAATGTTATCTACACAAATAACACCTTTATCTATCTCGTAAAAGCGATTTATTAAATTTATAATGGTAGATTTTCCTGCTCCAGTTGCACCAACGATAGCTACTGTTTGTCCTTTTTTAACATTAAAATTGATTCCTTTTAATACTTTTTCGTCTTTTATATAGCTAAAATGTACATCTTTAAAGCTAATGTGTCCTTGAAGGTTATCTGTTGTTTTTGTACCCGTTTTTTTAATTGAGCTTTTGGTATCTATAACGTTAAAAACACGTTCGCCAGCAACAATACCCATTTGTAATTGATTAAACTTATCTGCAATTTGGCGCAATGGTCTAAATAGCATTTGTGCCATTTTAATAAAACCAATAATAACAGCAATATTTGTTGCATCGCCATCAATAACTTGTAATCCACCGTACCATACTATTAATCCAATAGCTATTGATGATAAAATTTCTGCGATAGGAAAAAAGATAGAGTAGTACCAAACGGTTTTAATATGTGCTTTTGCATGTTTATTGTTAATATCAACAAAATTTTGATATTCAATTTTTTCACGGTTAAAAAGCTGCACAATTTTCATTCCTGTAACTCTTTCTTGTACAAACCCGTTAAGATTAGCTACTTGATTTCTAACATCTTGAAAAGTAGATTTTATAGCTATTTGAAAAAGTTTTGTGGCGTAAATTAGCACAGGTAACATTGCGAGTGCAATTAGTGCTAGTTTCCAATTTGTATATAACATCACAAAAATTACAACAATCATTTTTAAGATATCACTTACAATCATAAAAACTCCTTGTGTAAAAAAATTAGCAATAGTTTCTATGTCAGAAACAACTCGGGTAACCAATTTACCAACTGATGAGTTATCGAAATAACCCATTTTAAATACAATAATTTTTCTAAAAGTCTTAGCTCTAATATCTCTAATAATATGTTGCCCTACCCAGTTTGCGTAATAAATAAAAGTAAATTGAAACAACACTTGAATCATTAAAGCGACTAACATAGCAATGGTAAAATATAATAGTCTTGTTGCATTTTTAGTTACAAGAAAATCATCTATGGCTGTCATTAAAATAACAGGAATTAAAACCGAAAACCCTGCTAGTAAAATGGTAGATGTTGTCGCTAAAATAAATTTACCGCGATACTTTTTTGCAAAACTCATTAGTCTTGTAAAAATTTTTAAATCAAATGCATTTCCTGTTTTTTTGCTCACTATATATAGTCGTATTCTACTTTTGTTAAAAATAATCCTTTTGCGGGTACAGATGTACCTGCGTTACTTCTGTTTTTACTTTCAATAATTTTTCTAAAATCTTTTACAGTAATTTTTTCTTTACCTACATCTATTAATGTACCTACGATAGCTCTTACCATGTTTCTTAAAAAACGATTAGCACTGATATGAAAAGTTAATTCGTTTTTGTTTAGAACCCATTTAGCTTCAGTAACATTACAGTTAAAGGTATGTACATCGGTTTTTACTTTTGAAAAACACTCAAAATCTTCATACTCGTATAAGATGGCTGCAGCTTCATTCATCAAGTCAATATTTAATTTTTGATGATGTAATTGCAAAGTAGTTTCTAATAAAAACGGATTACGCCCAAGCCATATTTTATATTCATAGCTTCTGCTTAATGCATCAAATCTAGTATGAGCATCATCATGGACTAATTTTATATTAAAAATAACGATATCAGATGGTAAGATAGCGTTTAATTTATAAGCAAAATTAGTATCTAAATCCTTTTCAGTTTCAAAGTGGGCAAACATTTGCGATGCATGTACTCCCGTATCTGTTCTTCCTGCTCCAACAACTACTATTTTTTCTCTTAAAATAGTGCTAACAGCTATGTTAATTTTTTCTTGTACAGAAATTGCGTCTGGTTGTATTTGCCAACCATGGTAGTTTTTTCCGTTATAAGCTAACTTTATAAAATACTTCAAAAAAACATTGGATTTAGGGAGCTAAATTATGAAATTTTACGATTAATTAGTGAAGTTCTATTTGTAAATATAGCTTGATGATAATGTTAAAGATTTCACAAAAAAAAGAAATCGTTAACATAGGTTAATATGCAGATATGTAAAGTGTTATAAATTCGCCGACTTAAAAATAGTTAATAAGAGTCCCCTTTTATTATATTTCCCCAGATAAACCCATAATGTAATGTTGTGGGTTTATTATTTTAAGTAGGATTGTTTAGTTTTGCCTTGATGAAAAAAATACTACTTCTTTCTGATACGCATAGTTTTATTGATGATCAAATATTAAAATTTGTAAAGCAAGCTGATGAGGTTTGGCATGCTGGTGATATTGGTGATTTAAATGTTACAGATACAATACAAAAGTACAAACCTTTAAGGGCAGTTTATGGTAATATTGATGACAAAGACGCCAGAGCTGAATTTCCTTTAGATAATAAATTTGTTGTCGAAGGAGTATCTGTTTGGATAACACATATTGGTGGTTATCCTAATGCGTATAAACCAAGAATAAAAGAAGAATTAAATACTAATTCGCCTAAATTATTTATTTGCGGGCACTCGCATATTTTAAAAGTGCAATACGATCAAAAATTTAAATTATTGCATTTAAATCCAGGTGCAGCAGGTAAGCACGGATTTCATAAAATAAGAACCATGTTGCGATTTGAATTAGATAAAGGTGAAGTGAAAAATCTTGAAATAATCGAATTAGCTCACCGATGAAAGTTTACTAATCTGTTTTTGTTGTATTGGTACTGTTATAAAAATAGAAGTCCCTTTATTAACTTCAGAATCAATAGTTAATTTACCACTCATCATTTTTACTCTTGCTTCAATCTGGTTTAAACCAATACCATCATTTAAAGAAGAAGATGAGGTAGAAAATCCTACCCCATCATCTTTAACGAGAATGGTTAGTTGATTCTTCTCTTCTTTAATAATTATTTTAGCATTCTTAGCTTTACTGTGTTTTATAATGTTATTTATTAATTCTTGTATAACATTAAATATTTTTATTTCAAATTCTTGATTATACCTGTGAATATTATTTGCAAAAACATCAAATTTTAGTTCGCTGTTTGAATATTTTTTAGCCACATCTTTTATAGCATATTCTAAACCAAACTTTAATAAAATTGATGAAACTAAGTTGTGAGATAAATCTCTTACCTTTTGTGAAGCTTCAAGTATAATTGCTTGTGTTTTTTCTATTTCTGTAGGATGGTTATTGTTCAGTTGCTTTTTGGTAGCGCTTAAATGCATGTTTGCAGAAGATAATAACGCACTTACATTATCGTGCAATATTTCGGCTATTTGTTTACGTTCAGTTTCTTTACCATCAATAGCAGCATTTAGTATTTTAGTATGTGCTTCAGATTTTAGTTTCTCAATACTTTGCTGTTGTAGTAAACTATTTTCAGATAATTTTAGTTGTAAGTTTTTTTGACGGAGTTTATAATTGTAGATTACAACTCCAGATATAATGAGGGTTAATAATGTTAAAGCACCGAATAATAGCGTAGCCTTACTGTCTTTAGCCTCTAATAACTTACGTTGTTCTTCTACCAAAGCTGTTTTTTCTTTTTGAATATTTTCTTTGTGGTCTGTTTCTATTTTAAGAAGAATGTCTTTCATTTCTATTTCTCTTAAACTATCTCTAATATTAAAAGATTTATCAAGGTAATTATATGCTTGATATTTTTTTTGATTATACATAGCCCAAGATATATTTTCATAAAAAATTTCTTTAAACCTTATAGATTTACCATCTTTGTTTTTTTCTATAAGGTTTATTGCTTCTAAATAAAATTGACGAGATTTTTCATATTTTTTTTGTTCTAAATACACATTTGCAAGACTAGCAATAGACGCTGCTTCAGAAATTTTATCACCTATGCTTTTTTTGATATTAATAGCATTAAGAGCATATTGTTCAGCCTTTTCAAAATCTTTTTTTTCAGAATAAAAATAAATATTAGATAAATTATTGAAAGCTTTAGCTTTGACTAATAATTCATGTTGTTTTATAGTGTTTAGTTTTACTATTTTATAATAATAGTAGCTAGCACTATCATTTTTATTTAAATTATGGTAAACAGAACCTATTTTAAATAATAGCTCTATATAATTAGAATCTAACTTTTTTTGGATTAATTTTTTTTTATTGTCTCTTAATAAAGTTTTATATTGACTTAGTGAGTTTTTATAATATTTTAAAGATTTTTGATAGCTTCTAGTTTCTTTAAAAATATCTCCAATTAGAATATTAGTTAATGTTTTTAAATTAGTATTTGAAGAGTTGTTTTTTAATAAAGAAAGACTTTTTTTTAAAGCTTTTGAATATTTCTTTTCTAAATAAAGTGATTTTATAAAATTAAAACGAGTAAAATTATTAACTAAGGTATCTTGCTTTTCTTTTTGTATTGATATATGATAAGATGCTAAATTGTTGTCAATTATTTTTGTTTTAGAATAACAATGATAACTGAAAAATAGACTCAAGAGACAAATAAAAAATAATAGTATTACTAATTTGAATTTTAAAATCATTATTATGAGTTAAGCAATTGTTTCAATTATTTGCCTTGGTCTTTTTACAACATATTCACTTTTTGATTCTGATTTTCCAGAGTATATATGATTCACAAAGTCTAATTTAAGTGTTTTATCAGACTTTAAGGTTAACTCTCTAGAGAACTCTTTTTTAACAGTATTCCCTTTTGATAAGTGAACTTCGTATGTTTCAATATCTTCATTGTAAACAAAATCGGTAGTTACATTATCATTTACTTTAAAGTTTAATTGAAATGTCCCATCGGTATTTTTTGTAATGCTATATGAATTTAAAAACTTAGTAACACCTTTAGCAAAGGTAGGGTTTTCATCTTCAATAGATATTTTTGTTCTTTTACCTTTGTTAGCTTCTAAAAAACCAATTTTTAGGTAATCATTTTCTATATTAAAGTTATTAGAATGTTTAGTTGCCGTTTTATGATTTACTTCTGATAAAATAATCTCATTAGAATTATCTGTATTTTTTACCGCAGTTACATCTGTATTGTTTGTAGTATTAAAATCAATCGAATATGCACCGTTAGCATCTCTTTTAAGAGTATATGATTGTAATAATTTTTCTTGTGTTTTTTCTAAAACTTCATTTTCATTTGATGAACATGAAGTGAAAATAATACTTAAAATTAGGATATAAGGAGTAAGATTTTTCATAATTTATTATTTGAATTGTTATAGGTTTAAGATTTATGTTAAGTAAAATAGCGATGTACTATAGGATAGA
>JAHDHE010000041.1 GCA_020631475.1 Tenacibaculum sp.
ATTTTTGTATATCCAAATCCTTCAGCAATTAAATCTGGTTCTCCACCCATTAACTTCAATATTTCTTTAGGATATAAAATTCCAACAACACTTATTAAAACAGAAATAAATACACCTAGAAATATTACTTGCACTGCTGTTTCATTTGCTCCATTTATATCTTTCTCACCAGTTCTACGCGCTACTAAAGCCGTAGCTGCCATACTTAATCCTATTGCTACAGCGTATACTAAAGTTAACACTGACTCTGTTAAACCAACAGTAGCTACTGCGTTTACACTTACTCTTGATACATAAATTATATCTACCAAAGCAAAGATAGATTCCATTAGCATTTCTAAAATCATTGGAATTGCCAACATAAAAACAGCTTTACGAATGCTGCCTTTTGTAAAATCTTGCTCTTTTCCTAAAATAGCATCTTTAAAAAGTGAAAATATAGTTTGTTTTGAAGTTTGATTGTTTTCAGTCATTATAAATTATTTGATATAGTAAATTACCTGAGAGGAATCTCAAGTATAAATTGGGAGTTGTAATAAATAAAACTAATATGGAAGTGGATTTAAACAATCATAAGACCACAAATATGCAAAAAATATTTTTAACAAATTTCTATAACAGAAAATCAATATCTTCGTGTTTATGATTAGAATTGTCATAATTGGGGGCGGAAACGTTGCAACTCATTTAGCTAAAGCATTTAACAAAACTAAAGAAGCATCTTTAGTTCAAGTATATGCGCGTAAAAACATACAGTTAGAACCTTTTAAAGATTTTACTGCAACAACAAATAGCTTAGAACTTTTAAAAGATGCTGATGTATATATTATTGCTGTTGCTGATGGCGCTATTACTAATGTTTCTTCTAAAATTAAAAAGAAAAGTAGTTTAGTTGTACATACTTCTGGAAGTGTTTCTATGGATGCTCTAAAAAACAAAGGTCGAAAAGGTGTCTTTTATTTATTGCAAAGTTTTTCTAAAACTAAAGAGGTAAACTTTAATGATATTCCGTTTTGTTTAGAAGCGGAAAATAAAAACGATTTAGAGTTATTAGAAAAACTCGCTAAATTAATCGGTAAAAACATTTATCATATTAATTCAAAGCAACGTAAATCATTACATGTAGCTGCTGTGTTTGTTAACAATTTTACAAATCATATGTATAAAATTGGCGCAGATATTTGCAAAGAACATCAAGTTCCTTTTGAAGTATTACAACCTTTAATTAAAGAAACTGCTTTAAAAATAAAAGAACTAGCACCAGACAAAGCGCAAACAGGACCCGCTAAACGAAATGACCAAGAAACAATTAAAAATCATTTAAAATTACTCAATAAAAAACAACAAGAAATTTATCAACTTATTACAAAATCAATCCAAAACGATGGAAAAAAGCTATAAAGAAATACTACCTCAAATTGATACTTTAATTTTTGATGTAGATGGTGTTTTAACAAACGGTATTGTTACTGTTTTTCCTGATGGTCAACTAGTACGCCAAATGAATATTAAAGATGGATACGCGCTTAGAGCAGTTGTAAAAGCTGGTTTTAGAGTATGTATTATTTCAGGAGGTAAAAACGAAGGTGTTCGTACTCGTTTAGCTGATTTAGGAATTACCGATATTTACTTAGGTGCCCAAAATAAAATAAAACAATTTAATGAGCTGGTTGAAAAGTATAATTTGAACCCAGAAAATATTATGTACATGGGAGATGATATTCCTGATTTACCTGTAATGAAATTAGTTGGTATGCCTTGTTGCCCTAACGATGCTGCTCGTGAGATCCAACAAACATCTAAATATATTTCCGATAAAACTGGTGGTAATGGTTGCGCTCGAGATATTATTGAACAAATTTTAAGAGTTCAACAAAAATGGGATAGTAATTTTGATACTCAACATGATTAATTGGAACGCTTTTTGAATATATTAATTAAAACCTTATAAAATGAAAAAACTTTTTTTAACCCTTATTATACTTGCTATTACAACATCTATAAATGCACAAACTATTTTTGGGAAATGGGAAAATCGTGATGAAGAAACAAACAAGGTAGATTCTGTTATAGAGGTATATGAAAAAAACGGAAAAGCTTTTGCTAAAATTATTGAAATTACTGACAAGAATAGACAAGATGCCCTGTGTGATAAATGTAGTGGAAAACGTAAAGATAATCCGATATTAGGAATGAATATTTTAACTGGATTAAAAAAAGACGGAGACGAATGGTCTGGGGGAAAAATTATAGATCCTAAAAACGGAAAAGAATACAAGTGTTATATTAAACTCGATAATGACAACAAGTTGAAAATTCGAGGATATATTGGTTTTGCTGCTTTTGGTAGAACTGCTTATTGGTACAGAAAGAAATAACTTTTTATTCCTCATTCATATTAAACTCGGCAATTTTAGTCGAGTTTTTTTATTAAAAATTAGAAACCTTCACCAGGAGCTTCTGGGCTCGCTGCTTGCGCTTTTTTAGGATGTAATAAGATATAGGTTCCAATGGCTGTCAGTGCAGCGTATTTACCATAATTACCAATCTTTTTAATAGCTTCTTTTCTCGAAATATTTTCTGTGTTTTTATCTGTTTTCATAAGGGAATTCTTAATTGTTAAAAAGGATGATTTTTTTTCTCCAAACATTATTGTTGCTCTGAATGTTTAAGATATAAGTTCCAGATTTTAATGTGTTTGGAAGCTGGGTTTTATAACTATTGTTTAATGTTCTGTTTAAAACTTTTTTACCGAGGATGTCAAATACTTCTATACGAATTTTTTCTGTATGTAAACCTATAAGATGTATTGTCTTATCTTCAGAAATAAAAACTTTTACTTTTAAAGAGTTTACATCTTTAACATTTAATGTAGCTTGGGTTGTATGCAGGTAAAACCTGCCAATTGTATTCGTATCTTCATTTAGTGTAATTTTGTAGTTGGTATTGGTTTTATCTAATTGAGTAAAAGTACCTTTCAATTTATCTTCTAAATAAATTTTATAGTCATTAAAATTAATTTTATCTAGACTAAACGTTATCTCTTTTCCTTTTGTAGCTTTTAAACCAATAGGTATTACCATATTTTCATAGTTATTTTGTGGTAAGCATTGTAAGGTAAAATTTACACCATTGCTATCTGTAACTAAATGTGTGAATAGCGAAAAACTAGAGCCTACGGCATCAAATAATCCAGTGTCATATCCAACATCTAAGCCAGTAGTGGTACCTTCTATATATTTAATTTCTGTGCTTTTTGTAGTAGAACCATCTGTAATATGTAATTTAATTTCGGGTCTATTTGTAGTGTTTTGCTTTAAAAATAAATTACCTGTTTGATGGCTTTGCATTGCCTCTGTAATATTAATGCTACCTCCACCAGTTTTTGCTTTAACAAAAAAGGCTTGCCCTGGGCTAACATGCGTTGAAGCACTGGCATGATTTATAGGGCTATATGTGTTTGTGCTTGAGTTCCAAAAATACAAACTAGCAAACGACGGATCTAATTGGGCGCTATTTGTTAAAAGAAAATTATTTGTACCATTAGCCCCGTTATTAGCTGCAATAAATGAAGGGTAAGGATTGCTTACTAAGTTCCAAGCATTTTTTGTACCTTCTGTTATTGAGTAAGAAGACAAATTATCTACTTTGAGTGTTCCTGTAAACGGTACGGTTCCGTCTGCTGTTCTTTGAATTGAATAACCCACACCAGCATTGATAGTACCTGATGATGCAGCTGTGATGTATTGCCAGCCTGTAGTGCCAGTAAAGCTATTATCGTAGCTAGCAAATCCTAAATTACCACTGTTACCATTAGCCAAAGACCCATTTGCTCTAATGTCAGAAATACTTTCTCCGCTAACAGGTGCGCCAACTAGGTGCCATTTACTGCCAGTAACATATCTATTGTAAACAATATTTCCAGAAGACGATCCGCTTACAATTAAAGAACCACTTGATGTAGCGTCTGAATTAATTGTAACGGTTCCTGTATTTGTTAGGTTCCCATTTACAGTGATAGATTTCCCTGGATCAATTGTTAACGTTCCAACAACCGATAAATTAGAAACCGAAGCGTTACTTACATCAACTGTTACTGTTTTTCCTGTAGGAATACTTACGTGCTGTTCGGATGTTGGAGCTGTACCTTCGCTCCAATTTCCATCAGTAGACCAGCTACCACTAGCTCCAGAAAAGGAGTTTGTTGTTTTTAATGTTGTAAAAGTTTGAATTGGACCATAACTAGTACCTTGTTTAGAATCTGTTACATAGGCTCTGTACGTGTAGGCTGTATTTGCGGTTAAGCCAGTTACATTTTCAGAAAAAGTACCTGTCCCAGATCCTTTTGTTACTTGAGAAACACCAGTACCGCCAATTGTAGGATTGCTATTGGTTGCTGTAATGGAATATACAATACCTCGCGCTGTAATTGTTTGGCCATCTACAACTTCTACTGCGTTACCAGCTAAGGTTACAGATTTATTGGCAATACTACTTGCCGCTGTTGTAGTAACAATAGATGATGTATTCATTTTACGTATTAAATGATTACCAGTATCAAGGTAATCAGCAATATAAAAATTATCTGAAGCATCTATTTCTATTCTGATAGGAAAAGTAAATTGAGCTCCTGTACCATTAGCATTGGTAAAACCATCACTACCTTGTCCTGCAAAAGTAGTTACAACACCCCCTGTAGTTACTTTTCTAATTAAATTATTACTTGCATCAGCAACAAATAAATCACCATAACTATCTATAGCAATACCTGTAGGGCCATTAAATCTTGCTGCTGTACCTGTAGCGTCCGTTGTTCCTGTGAGTCCAGTAGTTCCGTTACTGGTATCGCCCGCTAAAGTAGTAACTACCCCGCCTGAAGTAATATGTCGAACCCTATGTCCGCCAAATTCAGCAACATACAAACCTCCAGAGCCATCAACCTCTATACCCCAAGGGTTGTTAAAAGCAGCTGATGTACCTGTAGCATCTGAAAAACCAGCAGAAGGAGATGCTGCATTACTACCAGCTAATGTAGTTACTGTATTTGACGAAATTTCAATTCTTCTAATATTGTGATTTCCTCCGTCTGTAACATAAATATAGGTTGCATCTACAGCAACTCCTGTTAATGTTTTAAATGTTGCAGCAGTACCAATACCATCTGTATTCCCTGTTGTATCATTACCCGCTATAGTAGAAACAACTTGTGTAGCAATCACAATTTTTCGAACTCTTTTCCCTCCAAAATCTACAACATATAAATTAAGTCCTGCAGGGTCTATAGCAATATCAACAGGAGTTGTAAATGTTGCTGCTACACCAGTTCCATCTGCGTTTCCTGACACACCACTTCCTGCAAAAGTAGTTACAACTCCAGCAGGAGTAATTTTTCTTATACGTCTGTTCGAAAAATCTACAACATAAATATTACCAGAAGGATCTGTTGCTAAACCTTGTGGATATTGAAACTTAGCAGCTGTACCTGTACCATCAGCATACCCGTATGCAGTACCCGCTAAGGTAGAAACTGCACCTTGTAAAGATTGGGCTGCAAAAAGAGTTTTATTAAAGATATATGGTTTTTTATATTGCGTATTAGTTGTGATTAACGAATCACTTGATTTTAAAACGTAAGTAGCTTTTTCATTTAAGTTAAAGGAAAAAAGAGTCTTTTCTTTTTTAGAAATTAGAAAAGAAGCATTTGCATTAAAAATAAAAGCAGTTAAAAAAATGCAGTATAAAATGTGTGCTTTTGTGTCTGAAGTTTTTGCCATTATTTGAGTAGTTAGATTGTTAAATATAATAATTTTTTTATTTTTTTAAAAGTTTTTTAATGCTGATTAATTTTGAAGTTTATTTTAGAATTATTTTTTTATTAATGTTTCTGTTAGTTGCTTGTATTTTAATAATATAGATGCCTTTCTTTAGCGAGGAAGAAATTAAAATATCTGCGCTATGATTTATTTTAAGTTGTTTTTTTAAAACTACTTTTCCTAGTATATTATATAAAATAACAGTAGTGTTGCTATCATTTAAACCTGTAATTTTTAGGTTTTCTTTTGATGTCAGATATATCCTAACCTGATTTAAACTGTTCTTTGTTGCGTGAAGAGTTTTGCTTAAATCTGTTGTAGAAGTTCTTAAATAAAATCTGCCAACTCCTGTGTCGGTTGCATCTAAATCAATTGTATATTTCTTGTTATCTATCCTAATTATTGTTTGCTTCTTTTTGTCTTCTAAGAAGATCATAAGGTCTTTTGGTAAATTGTTATGATTGATAGAAAATGTGTAGCTATGTTTATTTTTTATTCGAATACCAATAGGAATGATATAATTTTCAGGATGCTTGTTTGGTAGCGTTTGTGTCATAAAATCAATTCCTGTATTTTCTGTAAGATGATGTTTTTTGTAACCAAACCTATACTTGCCGCCTTTTTTTAACCAAGCAGCTTCGGTGTCTACACTGTCTGGGTAATCTTTAATCACTTCAACTTCTTGATCATCCTTTCTGTCTTGGGTGACTTTATGATTGGTTGTGCCTTTGGGCTTTAATGGAGTATCTATAACACTGGCATCAACAATAGCTCCTGTTTTTACTATTATTTTGTGTGCCTCTAGTTGTTTGTTAATTTCTTTAAATAGTGACTCATAGGCTTTGGCTTTTGTCATGATGCTTCTAAAACGAGATAAAGTACTGTGGTCTGGTGCTACTTGATCGATATGCAAGCCACAAAAATAGCTGAATGATATACTGTCATTTACGCGGTCTTCTACTTCATAATCGCTTAAACCATACCAAGTTTGTAATAAACTCATCTTGAAAAGCAATAAACCACTATAACTGGGTTTGCCTTTGGCACTTTGCCCTTTGGTATAGTGATTCTTTAAAACTTTTATGATTGGTTGCCAATCTAAAAGCGTATTAATCTGGGTGAAAAAGGTGCGCTTTATCTTGCGTGAACGGATATCACAAATACTATCGGCTAAAGTGGGGTGTTTTACTAATTCCATATACAAAAGATACGTAATCTTATAAAATTATACAACACCTTGCAACGGTCTTATATTATGTATGTTTTTAGGTGTGGAGAATTTTTCATCTTGCAATAAATTATTGCAATACAATTTAGTAATTTATTTATTCTCTTATAAAAAAAATCGATCTTGAAAATAGCGGGATATGTTCTAAAAGCTGAAAAATACTTAAAAATCAATAAAATTTAGACCAAAAAATTCAAACAAGAAAGACCAACTGGATTTAATATGGGTTTTGCAACGGTCTTAGTTAGTGCAATTTCTATTATTTTTACACTGAAAATTCAATATAAATAAATTTTATTAGCATCAATATAAAAAGCTCCAATAAATTGGAGCTTTTAAGAATGCGCTAAATAACGCGAATTGAACTTAAGGGGAACAATTAATTTTTGTAATCTATTTTAAATTTCTTTTTGTCTTTGTCACAATCTTCTTCTTTTCCTATTAAGCATTTATTACTTCCATTATTTGAACGGCGAGATTTTTTGAAATTTTTTCTTAAATAATCTAAAAAATTATTTCGCTTAACTATTCGCTTTTTAACAGCTATTTTTTCAGCAGCTTGTCTTGCCTTTATCTTATCAGTTCCTTTTACTATATAAAAATATGATCGTCTGTTTTTTTGATGCTCTTTTTCTGAACATTTTTTTAAATTTTTATCATTACAATCATTTAACAAATTATCTTCTCCATAACCAATTGCACTTTCTATTCTTTCTTTTGTAATTCCTCTTGATAAAATATAATCTCTTGTAGATTTTGCTCTTCTATCTGATAAAATTCGATTATAATCTCTAGGACCTCTACTATCAGTATGAGATTCTATTTTTATTATAACCTCTGGATGATTATTCATCACAGTTACGATATTTTCTAATTCATACTCTGCATCTTCTCTAATTAACGATTTATTATAATCAAAATAAATTGGATTAATTACAATTTGATTTCCTACAATTAATGGTACTAATGATAAATTAGTTGTAATTCCATTTTTTTTACTAATAGTAATTTCTTGCTTTTTACTTGTTCTGTGATCTAGTTTATTTGCAAAAATGGTATAAACATTATCACATAAAACTTCTTTAAAAACATATTCTCCTTTAGCATTTGATAATGTTTCTAAAACTACTTCACCTTGTTTATTTACAAGTTTAACAATTGCACCATCTATTGGGTTATTATTAACTGTTTCTGTAATTACACCAGATACAGACTTAGTGCAAATAACGGGGTCAGTATAGATATAAAAACTATAAATGTCATCGTCTCCTTTTCCCTTTTTCCTATTAGATGAAAAGAATCCTTTTTTTCCATCTTCATTGATATAAAATGAAAAATCATCTCTTTTACTATTAAAAGGCTCACCTAAGTTTTTAACTGGCGAAAAAGTTCCGTCTTCTTTAATTTTAGATTGAAAAATATCTAAAAGTCCTAAACCTAGATGTCCGTTTGATGAAAAATAAAGCGTATTATCATTACCTACAAAAGGAAACATTTCTTTATCAGAAGTATTAATGGTTTCTCCTAAATTTATAGGCGTACCATATTCATTTCCACCTTTAATTTCTACTTTATAAATATCTGTAGCTCCATAACCACCAGGCATATTAGAAACAAAATACAATGTTTTTTCGTCTGGGCTTAATGCGGGAAGACCGACAGAGTATTCATCGCTATTAAACGGTAATTCTTTAACGTTTAACCAATATCCATTTACAAAACTTGCTTTATAAATTTTTAAATTTGATGTATTTTTTTTATCTCTCCTTGCTTTTTTACCATCATAATTATTTCTAGTAAAATAAACTGTTTTTCCGTCTTTTGTAAAAACAGGGTTAGATTCGTGATATTGAGAACTAATAGGGTTGTCTATTAATCTTGGATTATACACTGTTAAAACGGTGTCTTTTATGCTTTCTTCTAGTGTTTCAATTTGCTCATCAGCTTTGTAAATATTTAAAAATGGTTGATTATTCCATTTATATAATTTTTGCTTTTTATCTCCGTTTGGAACTGCTGAAGTAAAATATGCTTTACCATTTAATAAAAATCCTCCAAAATCGGAGTACTCTGTATTAATTGCTAAATTTCTTACCCCTATTCTCATGTCTTCGTTGGTAGAATAATCTAATAGGTAATTCTCTTTTTTTAGTTCATCTTTTCTATTATTCTTATTATCTAATGAATTCATCGATAAAAAAATAGAGTCTGATTTTTTATATTTTCCGTTACTTCTTAATACTTGAGCATATTTAAAAAGATATTTTGATTCTAAATTATCTTTAAATCGTGTTACTAAACTTTTATACCAAAACTCTGCTTTTTCAGTATCTGCATTATTATAATAAGAGTTTGCTAAACGACTTATTACGTGTTTAGAGCTATCTTTTTTTTCTTCAATTAAAGCTTTGTAAATTTGAGCGGCTTGCACATAAGAAAACTCATCATAATACCTATCTGCTACTTTTTTACTTTGCCCAAATGAATTAGTTATAAACCCTATTATTAATATAAAAACTATCTTTTTTAAACTCATATACTTTTTTTAAAAAAATCTAGGGGATCTATATTTAATGTCACTTAATATTTCATATTGTAACATAATTTCATGCGTTCCTGAATTTGTTACATTATAATTAGAGGTTGTTAAGTCATATGAATATCCAATAAGTAATCTATCAGATGCTTGAAAACCTAAAAGTCCACTAATTGCATCACCCCATCTCCATGCTAAACCTGCTCTAAATTTTTCATTAAATAAAAAATTTGCTGATACATCTAAAGATAATGGTGCTCCTGATACTACTTTCAATAAAGCTGCTGGTTTAAACTTTAAATCTTCGTTTATATCATATACATAACCAGCTATTAAAAAAAAGTGCATTCTTTCAATTGCTGTTTCCCCTATCGGGTTTTCTGCATCATAATGTTCTTTTCTTAAAAAATTTGGTACTGATAAACCTATATACCACTCTGGTTCATAATAATAAATACCAGCTCCTACTGTTGGTAAGAATCTATTAATATTACTATTAAAAAGCTCTTCGTTATCTGTTCTAACTCCTTTAGACCAATCAATATTAAGTTGCCTACCTCCTAAACGTAAACCAAAAGATAAATTTCCTTCTTGTCCTGTTTCTACTGTATAAGATACATTCGCATCTAAATAAATTTCATGAGAAGGACCTATTTTATCGTTCATTAAATTTATACCTAAACCAACTTTAGAATAACCTAATTTAGTATTATAACTTAAGTTTTGTGTATCTGGTGCTCCATCAAAACCAACCCATTGTGTTCTACCAATAGCTGTTATAGTTGTATATTCTGTAGATCCGGCATAAGCTGGGTTAACACTCATTGTGTTATACATATATTGTGTATACTGAGGGTCTTGTTGTGCTTGTGTACTTTTTAAAAAAAAAATACACAAAACGCAACTTAAAATAACATTTGAAATAGTTATTTTCATTTTAAAAACATTTTACCTATTAATATAAATCCAACCTTTCCTTACTGTAGATCCATTACCTAAGTCTAATACATAAAAATAGGTTCCTACTGGTAATTCATCTGAAGAGTTGATCGTAAC
This sequence comes from Tenacibaculum sp., assembly GCA_020631475.1. GTDB lineage: Bacteria > Bacteroidota > Bacteroidia > Flavobacteriales > Flavobacteriaceae > Polaribacter. The sequence continues at coordinate 10,634 of JAHDHE010000041.1, forward strand.
TCTACCATTTGATATCCCTTTAAATACATTGTCTGAATTATTATAACCAGATGTTTTATACACTGTATTACCCCAACGATTAAAAATTTCTAACGTGTTATTAGGGAACTTCTCAATGCAATCAATTACTAAAACATCATTTACACCATCACCATTAGGTGACATCTCATTATATACTACCACACATGTATTTAGGTCGATTGCATCTCCAAATCCATCTAATCCATCAACACTATCTGAAATACCATCGCCATCGGCATCTGTTCCACTATCGCCTACTACTCCATTTCCGCCACTGTCTGGATCGGTTGGGTCTGAATCGTTATCTGGATCGTTTGCATCTCCATGACCGTCTAATCCATCTAAACTATCTGAAATACCATCACCATCACTATCGTCTCCATTGGTATCATCTGAATCAATTGTGCCATCGCCGTTAGTATCCAAATCTCCATTTCCGCCTTCTTCTACATCATTTACCCCATCATCATCACTATCTAAATCTTGATAATCTGATACGCCATCGCCGTCGGTATCTACAATGGCTCCTTCACCTCCGTTTCCTTCTCCGAAGTTATTATCATCTGCATCTACACTATCTGAAATACCATCGCCATCACTATCGCCTCCATTGGTATCGTTTGAATCGATTACACCGTCTCCATTAGTATCTAAATTACCATTTCCGTTTTCGATTACGTCATTGATTCCATCATTGTCACTATCTAAATCTTGATAGTCTGGTACGCCATCGCCATCGGTATCTGGTTCTTCATTTGAATCTACTGAGCCATCTGCTTGACCATCGCCATTTGTATCTGCGAATCCTGAATCGTTTGAATCGATTACACCATCTCCGTTAGTATCTAATACGCCGTTTCCGCCTTCATCTACATCTAAAATACCATCGTTATCTGAATCTAAATCTAAACTGTCTGGAATACCATCGCCGTCAGTATCTCCTGTGCCTTCTGCTGTATCTGGAATACCATCGTTATCATCATCTAAATCTACACTATCTGGAATACCATCACCATCGGTGTCAGTGACAACACATTCTGCTAATGATCTTACTATAATTGTGATACCTGTACTTGTTGCATCACAGCCTGTTGTAGTATTTACTACTCGAACTATTACTTCTTGACCATTTATTAATCCTGTTGTCGTATAAGTTGCTGTAGTTGATTGTGCTTGAACACTTATTCCATCTACATAGAATTCATATTCATCTCCGCCTGATCCAGTAAAAATTATACTGTCTCCTGCACAAATTGAGTTATCTGCATCACTACTTATTAAGGATGCTGTTGGTGTCAATGGATCTATAAGCACCACATCGATGTTCTCAGTAGAGATACATCCTGTATTGGTTACCGTTATATCACTATAAGTTCCAGCACTTAAATTACTTATCGTTCCTACATTATTTACTACTACCATTGTTGCTGTTTGTGCTGCTGGTGTGGCATCAAAATAATTTACAGTATAGTTTCCATCTGACAAATTCGTTGTTGCTAAACGAATAACTCCATCTTTCCCTGAACATGTTGTTGGATTTGTATCTGCTGCTCCATCTGCTAAAGTTGGTAAAGCATTGTTGGTTAACACTACATCATCTGTACTGTCTGTACAGCTTCCGTTGCTGATTGTCCAACGTAAGGTTACCGTATTTCCTGCTGCTACTGTGACTCCTGTTATTGGTGAACTAGCATCTGCAATCGTTGCTGTTCCATTTACAATACTCCATGCTCCTGTTCCTACTGTAGCTGTGTTTGCTGCCATAGTAAAGCTCGAAGTATTACACTGGGTTTGATCTGATCCGGCTGCAGCTGTTGTTGGTAATGCATCATTGGTTAACACTACATCATCTGTACTGTCTGTACAGCTTCCGTTGCTGATTGTCC
>JAHDHE010000003.1 GCA_020631475.1 Tenacibaculum sp.
GGAAAGAAATGTATCAAGTATTTAACTGTGGTCATAGAATGGAAATTTATGTTTCTCCAGAAATTGCCCAAGACATTATTGCTATTTCTAAATCTTATAATGTGAATGCACAAATTGTTGGTAAGGTAGAAGCATCAGATTCTAAAAAGCTAACAATCAAAAGTGAATACGGTACTTTTGAATATTAAAAAGTATCAGAATATATCATAAAAAAGAGGCTGTCTGAAAAGTAAAAACGAAAAATGAAATTTAGATTATTTTTCGGTCACTTCTTTAAAAACATCAAAAAACCATCATTTTAGCTTAAAATGATGGTTTTTCTATAATTTCTGAAACTGTCATAGAAAATTTTTCGGTAAAAAAAATGACAAAAAGTCTTTTCAGACAACCTCTTCTTAAATAGATTATTGAAGTTTTTTATCAATTATTGATTTAAACCCTTTAAATATTAACCAGAAAGGTAGAACAACTGTATAACAGCAATACAGAAATTATAATAGTTAAGATTACTGCTACAAAAATAACCAATATTTAAAATAGTTACTTTATCAGAATTTAAAGCCGTGTTTATGAGAAAATTACCGCCAAAAAGAAATAGTTGACTGGTATTTAGATTCTTTTTTACACAGTCTTTGGATTAATGCTTTTTGCCAGACAGTGTCTTTTTATCTACCGTCTTGTAAAGCAAAAACTCTTCGTAATAAATCAGTATTTCTTAAACCTACTTTTTCACGAATTCCTTTTTCTTCTACAGCAATCATCGTAAAAACTCCTTTTAAAGCTTCAGTTGTCACATAATCTGTTAAATCTGGATTTACTCTTTTAACAAAAGGAATACTATTATATTTATTAATTAGATTAGACCATATTTGATCTGCACCAACTTTTGCAAATGAATTTTTAATTACAGGATTAAATTTACCATATAAAGCCGCATTTGTTTTTCCTTGTAAATAAGATGTAGCTGCATTTTGCTCACCTAATAAAATGTTCTTTGCGTCATTAAAAGTGATTCCTTTTACTGCATCAACAAAAATAGGTGTTGCTGTTTTTACCGCATCCTCAGCGGTTCTATTAATAGCTCTTAAACCTTCATCTGCAAGACTACTTAAACCTATTTTACGCAAAGCGTTATCAACCGTTTGTAATTCTTTTGGCAACAATATTTTTACTAAATCATTTTTATAAAAACCATCTTTAGCTGTTAGTTTTTTAACTTGATTCTTAATACCATTATCTAATGCCTGACGTAAACCTCCACCTATTTGATCTTGCGTTAAAGCTCCTCCTGATGGTAATTGATTTACTACTTTTTGTAATTCAGCACATCCAGTTAACAAAACTACAAATGCTAATGCTATAATTTTTTTCATATTTGTTTGATTTATACTTTTTAGAAACAATTAATTACTAATTGTCACATTATTTAAAACTGTCTGTTTTTTTATCATAACCGTAAGCACAATGTTTACATCCGTTTTTACAACAATATCCTCTTTTTAAATGAAATTTCTCTGTAAAAACTTTATAACCCTGTTCGTTAAAGTAATAATCTTCTTCTGTTAATTCAATCCTTTTATTATACATGTTTGCAAAAATATCGTTTTTTTAAATACAAAAAGGTTGCCAAATTTTGACAACCTTTAAATATTTAAAATCTTTTACAATTAAAGTTTCCTTCTATTATCGTCAGATTTTGTATCGATTAATTTATTGTAAGGATCTACCCCAACTTCAACTGGTTTTTTATCAACTATAATTGAAACTTTATTATTAATTTTTGTGATTTTATGTTTCTTTAAATACAACTCTACTTCTTTTTTATCATCTCCTGAGCCTTCTTCTCCAAAAACACCTATATCAATATAATCTGCTAAAGGAACTGATAAAATAGGCTTCTTCATCTTTTCTGTTTTATAAGAAATTGTGTCACCTACTTGTTCTCCATAATAACGTTTACCTTTATCGTTGTTTCTATACTTACTTACATTAAATTCAATATCTACCTGATATTTTCCGTTCTCTAATTCTTTAGACGAAACATCAACTACTCTATTTCTGTATAATGTAACCGTTTCAAACATATCTTTAATTACATATTGTAAACTATCTGGAACTTCTTTTTTAATATAATCAACCATTTCTATTGATGTTGTATAAGGTGCGTCTTGAAATTTCACTTTTTCAACATATCTCTTTAAGGCACCGTTTAGCTTTTCTTCTCCTATATAATCACTCAAAGCATAAAAAACTAATGATCCTTTTTGATAACGGATGTATCCTTGTCCGTCATTATACATTAACGCTTTTTCTCTTTTTCGTTCTAAAGTTCTTTGCGTTAAATACCCATCTAACGATTTCTTTAAAAACTTACGCATTTCAGATTTCCCTGCTTTGTGTTCTAATACTTTTAAAGCAACATATTCAGATAAGCTTTCAGATAACATAGTAGCTCCTAAAACATCTGCACCTATTACTTGATGCGCCCACCATTGGTGTGCTAATTCATGAACAGTTACTGCAAACGGATAATCTACTCCTTCATCTTTCTTATCAACATCAGCAATAAAACCGATAGATTCTGAAAACGGTATGGTATTCGGGAATGATTGCGCAAAACTACCTCCTGTTTTAGGAAACTCGATAATACGAACTTGCTTGTGTTGATATGGACTAAAGTTTTTAGAGTTATAATCTAACGAAGCTTTAACACCCGCGATCATTCTATCTAAATTATATTCATGCCCTTTTTGATAATAGATTTCTAAATCTACATCATTCCATTTATCACGTTTCACTTCATACTTTGCAGAGTTAAACGCATAGAAATTCAAAATTTTGCTATCCATTTTATAATGAAAATATCTACGACCGTCTTTTACCCACTCTTTTTGTAAATACCCTGGAGCAATTGCTATTTGATCTTCATCGGTACTTACCGTTGTTTCAAAATCTATCCAATCAGAATCATGAGAAATATAGGTATTTCCTAGCGCAGTACTATCTGACGGATGTGGTTTTAAATCATTTTTAGCTAATCCGTATTTTTCACGAGTTTTATTATCACTTAATTCTCCAGCATCTGAATATCCGAAAGATGGATAAATTCCACTATTCATAAACGTACCGTTTCTTCTTACTGGTGAGTTTTTTCTGAAGAAATTGTTTGGTTTATTCTTTATTGTAAAATTAAGTTCTAAGCTATCACCAGGATTTAAAGGTGTTTTTAATTGATAAATATCAAAGTTTTGAATCGTATCTTCTAAAACCAGAGTAGTTGGTTTATTAAATACAAACGTACTTGGATAACTATTATGATTTAAAAATAAGCTATCTATAACCTCATCAGTTTTATTAATCATTTTATAAGTTCCTGATGAGTTAAAGTCATAACTTTTAGGAAAAATATTCATATCAACATTTACCGCTACAATTCTTGGTTGCGCTTTTCCTTCGTATTTTTTATAGCTTTTTTCCCATTCTATACGTAATTTTTCTCTTTCTTTTCTTGATGTTCTTTCGTTTTTAATATTATTCTCATAATAAATTCTTCCTCCTAAAGAAAAGAAAGCTAATAATAAAACTCCTAAAACAGCTACGGTTTTAACAGACATTCGTTCTTTAAAAATTGATAATCTTTCTTTAAAAGAATGTGGTAAACCTCTTACCCAAAATAATCCTGTTAAAACCAATAATACGAATCCTCCAAGTGCCCAATAAGTTTTATAAATTAAATATTTTAATAAAGTAGATCCGTATCCATTCATATCAGAATATCTAAAACTTGGACCTTGATTGTATTTAAAAATTGATTGTTCAATACCTGCAAAGGTTAAAAATGGCAATCCGAAGTTAATGACGATTAATATAAATAATCCTAAATATGGATTCCCTACTAAAGTTTGAATAAATAATGCTAATAAAGCCCATATTGCAAAATGAATAAACTGTAATACAAACAATTCATACATGTAATGACCTATTTCAAAGTTATAAAACCCTTCATAAACTTGATAAATGATACCCGCTATCATAACTACTGACAACAATACTAATTGCACTTTTAATAAAGCTATTAATTTAGATAACCATAATACCCAATTTGGAGTTGGAGTAACATCTACTAAATGATTTGCTTTTGCCATTTTACCTCTATGCACCAACATACCTGCATATAAAAAAGTAATAATATTTATTGATAAAGTAAAAGCTCCCATTCCGCTTTGTAACATTTTCCAAGTTACAGGCAAGGTTTTAGTACCAAATAATAATCCTGTTTGAGATAAGGTAATAATCGTTAAAATTAACCCCACTAAAACAATGGCTATAAATGGTAATGCTTTAACAATATATTTAAAATCTATATTCGAAAGTTTCCAAGTGCTTTTTAAATTCTGTACAAAAGAGAAATTATAATTTACCTTAGGAAGCTCAATTCTTGTAATTCCACCGAAATTCTTCTTTATAACTCTATCTCCTTTTTCTTTTTTAAAGAATGATAAACTTATTGCATTTTGACTGAATGAGAATTTTTTATAGACTCCACCAAAAATTAAAGCAGAGATTCCTAACCAAATTAATCTGTTATATATAATAACTCCTTGTAAAGGTAAAGCAGCGTCGTTTTGTTCAGCTAAAGTCCAATAACGAGTATAATACTTTAAGGCAGCGTCTCCGTAAGGATCAAGTAAACCTGCTAAAAAACGATTTCCTTCTTCAGATAACAATCCTTGCATTAATCCTTGGAGAAACATTACAACAATAATTGTAATAAAACCAGCAGCAATGTTTCTTGTAAACGTTACCACTGCAAAAACAATGGCTCCAAAGAAAATTAAATTAGGCAGTATATATATAAAATAAGAATGTAAATAAGCACCAAAATTAAAAGCATTTACAATTTCAGAGTTTGTTCCAGGGAGCCTAAACCCTATAAAAGTTGCTAATCCTATTCCTAATACAATTAAGGTTACAATTAATAAACCACTTAAAAATTTGGCTAATAAATAATTGGCTTTTGTAAATGGATACGAATATAATATAGAGTGCATTTCACTTTTATAATCTCTAAAAATGGTAACCCCTATTATTGATGGAAGCAGAAAAAATATTAATTGTGCTGTACCATTAAACATATTGTAAACTCCTATTGGAGAGTTTACTATTTTATTACCGCCTACTGTAACTGTAATACTATCAAAAATACCTGCGTTTGCTGCTGCAAAAAATACCGAAATAACAAAAAATATTGCGGCATAAATATAAAATGCTGGTTTCTTAAACCAGTAATTTAATTCGTGTTTAAATATTGTAGAAAACATATATTTTATTTTTTAAAATTATAAATTGCATTAAGCATTAACTGGTTCGTCTTGCTTTAATGCGATAAAATAAACGTCATCTAACTGAGGTTTAGATTCACTAAAATCTTCAGAAGGTCTCTCATCTGAATACACTCTAATATTTAATGAATTGTCTTCATTATAATTTGATGATAAAACATTGTAATTTGCTTCGTTCTCTTCTAAATTATCTCTATCAATAATTTTTGTCCAGATTTTACCTTCAATTTCTTTAGTAGATTCTATTGGAGTAGTTTGTTTTAAAATTCTTCCACCATTTAAAATTGCCATTTCGTTACACAACTCTTTTACATCTTCTACAATATGCGTTGAAAATATTACTGTAGAATTCGTACCAACTTCTCTTAATACATTTAAAAAACGACGTCTTTCTGCTGGATCTAATCCTGCTGTTGGCTCGTCAACAATAATTAATTTAGGATTGTTAAGTAGTAATTGCGCAATTCCGAAACGTTGCTTCATTCCTCCAGAATAACCTGCAACATATTTCTTTCTTACCTCATATAAATTGGTAATTTCTAAAACCTCTTTAATTATATTTTTTCTATCTGTTTTAGAACTAATTCCTTTTAAAGTTGCAAAATAATCTAATAAATCTTCTGCCGACATCTTTGGATACACTCCGAAAGATTGTGGTAAATATCCCAATGATTTTCTAAATTCTATTGGATTTTTTAAGACATCAATTTCATCAAAAGTAATCGATCCGCTATCTGGACTTTGTAGTGTTGCAATGGTTCTCATTAATGATGATTTACCTGCTCCGTTAGGGCCTAATAAACCGAACATTCCTGTTCCTATTTCTAAATTTAAACCATCAATAGCTTTTACACCATTTTTGTAGGTTTTTGTTAAATTTTGGATAACTAATCTCATAGTCTTTTGATTTGGTTGATTTTATTAATTGACTATCAGATGCAAAAAAGTATAATTCGTTACAGTTTTTTTTAACATTTTTTTAAATAAAAACGTCAAACTAATTTTTAGTTTGACGTTTTTATATTTTAATTGCCTTTTTAGACTATTTTTTACCGCTACCTGGAGGGTATTTCGACATAATTTCAGCTACAAACTCTTTAATACGAGCTTCTCTTTTCTCCATATTACTCACTTTTAAAGCTCCAGTACCTATTCCTTGCCATACTAATTCTTTCTTTTTAGCATCTAAAATATCTAAAAACAAAGTACCTTCTGTGTATTGATTTACGTTTAAACGATTAGCTCCATTCCACATCCAAGGATTCCAACCCCAACCATAGCCATATCCCCAGCCAAAATTATTATCGTTAATATTTATACGCTCTCTAGATTTGGTAAATAAACTCACAAGAACATCTGGATTAGATGATTTTGTCATTCCTTTTGCTATTAACTCAGCTTCTACAGCACGCATAATTCTCTTCTTATCTAAATCTGATATAGGAGCTTTATCGATTCCTGTTTTGTAAAACGCAAATGTTTTATATTGATTAAAATCTGCTTTGGTATCATAATCTGTTGCAACTCTAACCGAACTACATGAAACGATAAACAAAGTAATAATTGGCAAAAAAAGTAATTTCGTAATTTTCATTTTCTTAGGATTTACATGTTATCTAACAATGCATCATCTACTAAATTAGGAACTGTAACTTTTAATTTCTTTTCAGCTTGCATTGCTCTTTTAATAGCAAATACAGCCCCTTCATTTCTTGCCCAACTACGTCGTGAAATTCCGTTATTCACATCCCAGAAAAGCATTGATTTTAAGCGTCTTGATGCACCTTTAGAACCATCAAGAAGCATGCCAAATCCTCCGTTAATAACTTCTCCCCATCCTACTCCACCACCATTGTGGATTGAAACCCAAGTAGCTCCTCTAAAACTATCTCCTATTACATTATGAATCGCCATATCTGCGGTATAACGAGAACCATCGTAAATATTTGAAGTTTCACGGTATGGTGAATCTGTACCAGATACATCGTGATGATCGCGTCCTAATACAACATTTCCTATTTTACCCTTTTTAATCGCTTTATTAAATGCTTCAGCAATTTTCATGCGTCCTTCTGCATCTGCATATAAAATACGTGCTTGCGAACCTACTACTAACTTATTTTCTTGTGCTCCTTTAATCCACTGAATATTATCAGCCATTTGCTGCTGAATTTCCTCTGGTGAATTCTCCTTTATTTTTTCTAAAACTTTACAAGCAATCGCATCTGTTTTTGCTAAATCTTTTGGATCTCCTGAAGTACAAACCCAACGGAACGGTCCGAAACCATAATCAAAACACATTGGCCCCATAATGTCTTGTACATAACTTGGATACTTAAATTCTCTACCAATTGTAGGGTTTTCAGCCATTACATCAGCTCCTGCTCTACTCGCTTCTAATAAAAAGGCATTTCCATAGTCAAAGAAATAAGTTCCTTTTTCCGTATGCTTATTAATAGCCGCTGCGTGACGACGTAAAGTTTCTTGTACCTTTTCTTTAAATAATTCTGGATTGTTCGCCATCATTTCATTTGCATCCTCAAAAGAAATATCAACAGGATAATATCCTCCTGCCCATGGATTGTGTAATGATGTTTGATCAGATCCTAAATCGATATGAACATTTGCTTCATCAAACTTTTCCCAAACCTCAACAATATTTCCTAAATAAGCTATTGATACAACTTCTTTATTTTCTTTTGCTGATTTTACACGAGAAACCAATTCATCTAAGTCAGTAATTTTTTCATCTATCCAACCTTGATCTAATCGAATTTGAGTAATCTTCGGATTCACCTCAGCACAAACCGTAATACAACCTGCAATATTTCCTGCTTTTGGTTGCGCTCCACTCATACCACCTAAACCAGCTGTTACAAATAAATTCCCTTTAGGCTCTTTTTTAATTTTTCTAAATCCGTTTAAAACAGTAATTGTTGTTCCATGCACAATTCCTTGTGGACCGATATACATATAGCTTCCCGCAGTCATTTGTCCGTATTGAGAAACTCCTAAAGCATTCATTTTTTCCCAATCGTCTGGTTGCGAATAATTCGGAATTACCATTCCGTTTGTTACTACAACTCTTGGAGCGTCTTTATGCGATGGAAATAATCCCATAGGATGTCCCGAATACATCGTTAACGTTTGTTTATCTGTCATTTCAGATAAATATTTCATAGTTAAAAGATACTGTGCCCAATTCTGAAAAACAGCTCCATTTCCTCCGTAAGTAATTAATTCATGCGGATGTTGCGCTACTGCATAATCTAAATTATTCTGAATCATTAACATGATTGCTTTTGCTTGTTCAGATTTACCTGGATACTCTTTAATATCTCTCGCATACATTTTATAAGTAGGGCGAAAACGATACATATAAATTCTACCGTAATCTTCTAATTCCTTAGCAAATTCAGGTAATAAAACTTCATGGTGTTTTTTATCGAAATAACGTAATGCATTTTTTAATGCTAACTTTTTTTCTTCAGCAGTTAAAATTTCTTTACGCTTTGGCGCTCTGTTTATTGATGAATCATAAACTGGCATTTCTGGTAATTCACTCGGAATACCCTGTTTTATTTGTTTTTTAAATGACATCATAATTTCTTTATTTTAACGAACTGTAAATTCTTGATTTTTAACCATACCTACCAATGCATTAATATCATCTTTAAGTACACGATCTTCTTCTAACTTTGCTACTTTATTTCTTATTATCTTAAAATTTTCTTCTATTATAGGTGAAAATGTATTTGGTCTTCTAAAATCCATTGCTTGTGCAGCATACATAAATTCGATGGCTAAAATTTTATCAATATTTCCTAATATCTGATTGAATTTGCGCCCAGAAATACTTCCCATAGAAACATGATCTTCTTGTCCTAATGATGTTGGAACACTATCTGCTGATGGAGGAAAACACAATGATTTATTTTCAGTAACTAAAGCTGCAGTAGTATATTGAGGAATCATAAATCCTGAGTTTAAACCACCAGCTTCGGTTAATAATCTTGGTAAACCAAATTTTCCTTCTAACAATAAATAACAACGTCTGTCTGCAATATTTCCTAATTCAGCTGCGGCAATTGATGCATAATCTAAAGCCATTGCTAAAGGTTGCCCATGAAAATTACCACCTGATATTGCTTCGGTTTCACTTAATACAATTGGATTATCGGTTACAGAATTCATTTCTATTTCTGCTAATTCTTTTAAATGCGCATAAGCATTTCTTGAGGCTCCGTGTACTTGTGGCATACAACGAATTGAATATGGATCTTGCACTCTAGGAAAACTTTTATCCTCTACATTTTGAGAATCTTTTAATAACATACGCATACGCTCTGCTACTTTTAAGTTTCCTTTAAACGGACGTATTTTATGTAGCTCTTCTTTAAAAGGAGAAACATTTCCTGAATAACCTTCTAAAGTCATAGCTCCAGCAACATCTGCTAAATCTAGTAGATACTCCATTTTTTTCAATCCTAAAATAGCATGTGCTAAAATAAATTGCGTTCCGTTTATTAAACCTAAACCTTCTTTAGCTTGTAAAACTAAAGGTTTTAAATTATGCTTTCTTAATACTTCTTTTGCTGGTACAATTTCTCCATCTTGCCAAAACTCACCTTCACCTAATAATGGTAAAAATAAATGCGATAATGGCGCTAAATCTCCTGATGCTCCAACCGAACCTTGTTCTGGAACAACTGGTAATAAATCGTTTTCAATAAAATAAACAATACGTTCTATTAATTCTAAACTAACTCCTGAAAAACCTTGACATAAAGCTTGCACTTTACAAATCATCATAATTTTAGATAATTTTTTATCAATAGGATTCCCCACACCAACTGCATGCGTGATTAATAAGTTTTCTTGTAACTTACTTGTTTCTTCAGGTGTAATTTGCACGTCACACAAAGGTCCGAAACCTGTATTTATTCCGTAAACAGCAGCATCTGAATTTGCCATTACTTCTACCTTAGCTCTACATTCATTTATTTTTAACACAGCATCGTTCGATACTTCTGCTTTTAAAGTTCCTTCTGCGATAGCAATTACCTTATCTACAGTTAATTTATCTATTCCGTACTTAAACATCAATTCTTATTTTATTTATAACAAAGTTATTTCTATTTTTGATAACCAACAAGACTCTTTAAATTAATAATTGATAACCGTGAGTAATCAAATAGAATTCCGTCATTTTAAATATTTTTTAGCAGTTGCTGAAGATTTACACTTTAGAAAAGCAGCAGAACGTCTCTTTATTTCTCAACCAGGGTTAAGCAGGCAAATAAAACAAATGGAAGAAGATTTAGAAATTCAATTATTTGTTCGACATAATCGAAAAGTGCAATTAACAGAAGCAGGACAATACCTTAAAACAGAAATTACACAAAATTTAAAAAATCTAAACGCTATTTTAAACAATGCGAAACTACTCCAAGATGGAAAACATGGTCAATTAAAATTTGGATATGTTGGTTCTGCAATGCAAGATATTATTCCTAATTTATTAATTGATTTTAAAAAAGAGCATCCTAATATTCAGTTTGGATTAAAAGAAATGGATAACCAAAAACAAATTGAAAGTTTACTTTCTCATGATATTGATCTTGGTTTTGTTCGTTTAGATAGAGTTCCTAGAGGTTTAACTATTAAACCAATTTTAGAAGAATCTTTCTGCTTGGTGCTTCCTAAAAATCACCACATAAACGAAACTAATTTTAAAAATTTAGAACAATTAAAAAATGAATCTTTTATTTTATTTGATCCATCTTATAGCCCTTCTTACTATGAAAAAGTAATGCAAATTTTTGATGAAAGTGGTTTTTCTCCAATTATATCTCATAATACAATTCACGCAGCCTCAATTTATAAATTAGTTGAAAATAACTTCGGGTTATCTATTGTTCCTAAATCATTGCAAAAAGGATATAACATGAATGTTAAATTCATTGAATTAACTAAAATTAAACAACGAACCACGCTTTCGGTAATTTGGAATAAAAGTAACAGAAATCCGATATTAAAATCACTATTAAAAAAACTAAACAAATAACACACTCATAATCAATATAAAAAATCAATAAAATATAAAATGATTATTTTTACAAACAAGTTTTTGCTTTGTTTATGATTCTTATTTCAAAATACCTTGTTCCGAAAGGCTTTGTAGGCTTAACTTTATTTCCTTTCATTTTTTTAAAACGAAAAGATTTAAAACATAACGCTGAACTTATAAATCACGAAAAAATACATTTAAAGCAACAAAAAGAACTATTGGTTATTTTTTTTTATGCTTTTTATGGAATTGAATGGTTTTTTAAATTTTTAAAGTATAAAAACTCCTTTTTAGCTTATAAAAATTTAAGCTTCGAACGTGAAGCTTATCTCAATGAAAATAATTTATATTATTTAGAGAATAGAAAATTTTGGACTTTCCTTAACTATTTATAATTACTAAAGAATTCTTGTTTCTTTTAAGAAATTCGTAAATTGCGTACCCAAAATTTAAGTTAATTTACGAATGGAACAAATAGCACCTTATAAACCAATACATAAAGTTAGAATTGTAACTGCTGCATCTTTATTTGATGGACACGATGCTGCCATTAATATTATGCGTAGAATTATTCAATCTACAGGTGTTGAAGTTATTCACTTAGGTCATGATAGAAGTGTTGAAGAAGTAGTTAATTGTGCTATTCAAGAAGATGCCAATGCCATTGCAATGACATCTTATCAAGGAGGACATACCGAGTATTTTAAGTACATGTATGATTTATTGAAAGAAAGAGGAGCTTCTCATATCAAAATTTTTGGTGGCGGAGGTGGTGTAATTCTTCCTGAAGAAATTAAAGAATTAATGGATTACGGAATTACTCGTATCTATTCTCCTGATGATGGTCGTGAATTGGGTTTACAAGGAATGATTAACGATTTGGTAAAAACTTCAGATTTTGCAATCGGCGATGTATTAAACGGAGAAATAAATAATTTAGCTGATAAAGAAATAGGTAGCATTGCACGTATTATTTCTTCTGCTGAAAACTTCCCAGAAGTAGCTAAAGAAACTTTAGACGCTATTCATGAAAAAAATAAAAACTCAAAAACCCCTGTTTTAGGAATCACAGGAACGGGTGGAGCTGGAAAATCGAGTTTAGTAGATGAGTTAGTTCGTCGATTTTTAATTGATTTTCCGAATAAAACTATCGGATTAATTTCTGTAGATCCTTCAAAACGTAAAACTGGTGGTGCATTATTGGGTGATCGAATTCGTATGAATGCTATTAATAACGAACGTGTTTATATGCGTTCTTTGGCAACACGTCAATCTAATTTAGCTTTATCAAAATATGTAAATGAAGCTGTTGAAGTTTTAAAAGCAGCTGAATTCGATTTAATCATTTTAGAAACTTCTGGTATTGGACAATCTGATACAGAAATCATAGAACATTCTGATACTTCTTTATATGTAATGACTCCAGAATTTGGGGCAGCAACACAATTAGAAAAAATCGACATGTTGGATTTTGCTGATTTGGTTGCCATCAATAAATTTGACAAACGTGGAGCTTTAGATGCAATTCGCGATGTGAAAAAACAATACATGCGTAACAACAATCTTTGGGATGTTCATATGGATGATATGCCTGTTTTTGGTACGATTGCTTCACAATTTAACGATCCTGGAATGAATACGTTATACAAACGTATTATGGATAAGTTGGTTGAAAAAACTGACGCAGATTTAAAATCGAACATGGAAATTACTAAAGAAATGTCTGAAAAGATATTTGTAATTCCACCAAGTAGAGTTCGTTATTTATCAGAAATATCAGAAAGCAATAGAGCTTACGATAAAAAAGTTGATGATCAAGTTATTGTTGCTCAAAAATTATATGGAATTCATCAAACAATATTATCTTTAATAGATGTCACTTCGAGCGCAGTCGAGAAGTCTTTTATTTCTAAAAACGGATTAGAAAATGATGAGATCCTGAAACAAGTTCAGAATGACGAACAAGAGTTTGTCAAGCTTTTAATCGCTCAATTTGATAAAGTAAAACTAAATCTTGACAACCATAACTGGGAAGTTATTTTGAACTGGAAAGAGAAGGTTGAAAAATATAAAAATCCTATTTACACGTTTAAAGTACGTGATAAAGAAATAAAAATAGCCACACATACTGAGTCGTTATCACATACTCAAATTCCGAAGGTATCTTTACCAAAATACCAAGCTTGGGGAGATTTATTACGTTGGAGCTTACAAGAAAATGTACCTGGAGAATTCCCATACGCATCAGGATTGTATCCTTTTAAAAGAACTGGTGAAGATCCAACAAGAATGTTTGCTGGTGAAGGTGGACCAGAACGTACAAACCGTAGATTCCATTATGTAAGTCTTGGGATGCCTGCTAAAAGATTATCAACTGCTTTTGATTCGGTAACCCTATATGGTAATGACCCAGGAGTTAGACCAGATATTTACGGTAAAATTGGTAATGCAGGAGTTTCTATTTGTTGTTTAGATGATGCTAAAAAATTATATTCTGGCTTCGATTTAAGTCACGCAATGACTTCGGTTTCTATGACTATTAATGGTCCTGCACCAATGTTGTTAGGTTTCTTTATGAATGCAGCAATCGATCAGAATTGTGAGAAATACATCAAAGAAAATAAGTTAGAAAAACAAGTTGAAGCGAAATTCAAAGAAATTTACGATTCTAAAGGTTTAGACAGACCTGTTTACCAAGGAGATTTACCTGAAGGAAATAATGGTTTAGGATTGATGCTTTTAGGTTTAACTGGTGATATGGTTTTACCTCCGGATGTTTATGCTGAAATTAAAAAAACAACGTTAGCACAAGTTCGTGGTACTGTACAAGCTGATATTTTAAAAGAAGATCAAGCACAGAACACTTGTATATTCTCAACTGAGTTTGCACTGCGTTTAATGGGTGATGTACAAGAATATTTTATTGAAAAACAAGTCCGTAATTTTTATTCAGTTTCTATTTCTGGATATCATATTGCAGAAGCTGGAGCAAATCCAATTACGCAATTAGCATTAACATTATCAAACGGATTTACTTATGTTGAATACTACTTATCTCGTGGTATGGACATTAATAAATTCGGTCCAAATTTATCGTTCTTTTTCTCAAACGGAATTGACCCAGAATATTCTGTGATTGGTCGTGTTGCTCGTAAAATTTGGGCAAAAGCTTTAAAACATAAATACGGAGCTAATCCAAGAGCACAAATGTTAAAGTATCATATTCAAACTTCAGGTCGTTCTTTACACGCTCAAGAAATCGATTTTAACGATATTAGAACAACCCTACAAGCATTGTATGCAATTTACGACAACTGTAACTCGTTACACACCAATGCGTATGATGAAGCCATTACAACTCCAACTGAAGAATCTGTACGTAGAGCAATGGCGATTCAGTTAATTATCAATAAAGAATTAGGATTAGCTAAAAATGAAAATCCGATACAAGGTTCCTTTATTATTGAAGAATTAACCGACTTAGTAGAGGCGGCTGTTTTAGAAGAATTTGACAGAATTACCGAACGTGGCGGTGTTTTAGGTGCTATGGAAACAATGTATCAACGTTCTAAAATACAAGAAGAAAGCTTGTATTACGAAACCTTAAAGCACACAGGAGAATTTCCAATTATTGGTGTAAACACGTTCTTAAGTAGCAAAGGATCGCCAACTGTACAACCTGCGGAAGTTATTCGTGCTACGGAAGAGGAAAAACAATTCCAAATTCAAACCAAAGAATTATTGAACAAAGCTAACGATGGAAAAGTTCAAGAACAACTAGCTATTTTACAAGAAGCTGCTATTCAAAATGAAAATTTATTTGACAAATTAATGGAAGCAACAAAGTTCTGTTCTTTAGGTCAGATTACCGAAGCTTTATTTAAAGTTGGAGGGCAGTATAGAAGAAATATGTAGAAGGCAATTTTAGCTGATAACTATAGAGACTCCGTACAAATTGTGCGGAGTTTTCTTATTTTAAAAAATATTACACATTTCCTTGTAATATATTTAAATCTCGAAATACTAATCAATAAAAAAACAATTTTGAGTAACGATTTTTATACAACATCAATATTACCGCATGCAGGTATTATTATAAAAATATGCAGAGCATATACTGATTCTCAAGAAGATTTTGAAGATTTTTATCAAGAGGCGTGTTTACAAATTTGGAAAAGTAGAGATGCTTTTCAAAACAAATCTAAATGGTCTACTTGGATTTATCGAATTACCTTAAACATTTGTTTAACGCTTTCTAAAAAAAATAAACGAAGAGGTAATAACGTTGAAATTCTTCATGAACAATCAGAAAAAAACACTGCTTTTAAAGATGAAAGTTTAAACCTGTTGTATGATGCTATTAAAAAATTATCAGAAGTCGACAGAGCGATAATTTTATTGCATTTAGAAGAAAATCCACACAAAGAAATTGCCTCAATTATTGGAACAAGCGCTAACAATATTGCGGTACGTATTAATAGAATTAAAAAACAATTAAAAATATTATTAGATGGAAAAATCAATTGAAAAAATTTGGAATGAAGCTTTTATTAGTGAAGACACTTTAATTGCTCCGAAAATAAACGATATATACAATCAAAAATCAAAATCGGTAATCAACAAAATAAAAAAAACTTACGAGATTGACAATAAAGGCTTGATTCCTATGGCTATTTTGGTTGCTACTGGAATGACGATATTCTCGGAAGCTATTATAGGTTTTTATGGCGCTTTTTTAATTTTGTGCTTATATTTTTATAATACCAACTTGTTAAAAAAGTTTAAAACCATTGATGTAAAATCAGACAACTTAACGTATTTAAAAAAATACAAAAGCATTATAAACGTAATAATGAAAGCAACTAAAAAGCTATTTGTATTTGCAATACCGTTAGCTATTTTATCCATCTTTGCACTTGCTTTTAATATTAAAGAGAAAAGTTTTTTATCAAAATTTATCTCTTCTGATACTTCTTTTATGCAAATTATAGGAATCGGTTTTATTGTTGCTCTTGTTGTTTCTATAATAGGAATAATCGTTTATACAATTTCGACTAAAATATTATACGGAACCCTTATTTCTAAACTTGATAGCATAATTAAAGAAATGGAAGAATTAAAAAGTTAAAATACAGTTCTTGTCATTTAGAATGACAATACAAGATTTTTTTTAAAGATTAGAATCACAACATACAGATTACTTCGTCGTGTCTCTTCTTAATGACAAATAGAACGGAACGTCATTATGAACGCAGTGAAGTAATCTTGTTTTATAACTTAATTATAATCTTTTCTTTTGCAAAATAGTCAACCCAATTCTTATTTGTTCATACGGAACTTTCTCGCCTAAAAATTCGAAATAAGGTTTTAGTGTAGGTTCGTTTTTTAATACTTTTTTAGCGTTTGCGATCAACTTTAAAGTATCCGCTTCTATAAACTCATCTAAACTCACATCTTTTCCTTCTAAATACAATTTAGATAAATGTGAAAAAATTGTTTGCGCTTTTAAATTACGCTTATCAGCAATTTCATCTATTGTAAAACCTTCTTTATATAATTGAAATGTTTCTAAAGTAGTATCTTTTCTTCCTCGTTTTTTCTCGTTGATAAAGGTTTTTATCTCTTCCATAAACTCACCTCCATACACTTCTAACTTACGCTGCCCTACTCCACTAATTGCTAAAAATTCATTATCTGTTTGCGGACGCTCATTTTCCAATTCTTTCAGAGTTGCATCACTAAAAACTAAATATGCTGCAATATCTTCTTCTTGTGCAATGCGGTAACGTAATTTACGTAAACGTTCAAATAAGGTGTCTTTTGCTGCTGGTTTCGTTTTCGATTTTTTCTCTTTAGCCGTAACTTTAGTTTCTTTCTTAAACTCAACTGGAGTTGTTAGTTGTACTTTTTCTCCACCAAATAATACTTTTTTAGAGAAATCGGTTAATTGTAATACGTTATTTAAGTGAAATGCTATTTGGCAATATCCTTGGTTAATTAACTGAATAATATAATGTTGCCAATGTTGCCATGAAGTATCACTACCCACTCCATATGTTTTTAAAGTCTGATAATTTTTATCATAAACCGCAGCATTTTTTGCTCCTCTTATTACATCAATAACGGTCCCCATTGCTTCTTTTTGCTGCAAACGATAAATAGCAGATAATGCTTTTTGAGCAATCACAGTTCCATCGAAAAACTTTGGTGGATTTTTACAAACATCACAATTTCCACAATTCTCCTCAATCAACTCTCCAAAATAGCTTAACAATATTTTTCGTCTACAAACAGTAGCTTCGGCAAATTGTTTCATTCTATCTAATTTTGCCTCCTGAACTTCTCTATTACCTGTATTTGCAATAAACTGACGCAATTGAATTACATCTGCATAACTATGAAATAATAATGCTTGCGATGGTAATCCGTCACGACCTGCACGCCCAATTTCTTGATAATATCCTTCGATATTTTTAGGCATATTATAATGAATCACCCAACGTACATTCGATTTATCGATTCCCATTCCAAAAGCAATGGTTGCACAAATAATTTGAGTATCATCTTTAATAAAATCTTCTTGCGTTTTTGCACGTTCATCAAAAGTTAAACCAGCGTGATATGCTTTTGCATCTATTCCGTTTTGCTTTAACTTACTTGCTAATTGTTCAGTTGCTTTTCTACTTAAACAATACACAATTCCAGAATCGTTAGGTCGCTTATTAATAAACTTAACAATTTGTTGTACCCTATTATTTGCAGGACGAACTTCTAACGCTATATTTTCTCTATTAAAAGAGCTTACATATTTTGTTGCGTTAGGAATTGCTAATTGTTCTAAAATGTCTTCTTGCGTAGCTTTATCGGCTGTAGCTGTTAAAGCAACTATAGGTGTTTCTGGTAATGTCTTTTTTAAGAATGATAATTGTTTGTATGATGGTCTAAAATCATGACCCCATGAAGAAATACAATGTGCTTCATCAATAGCTACACAACTTATATAATTTTGATTTAAAAGATTTTGAAGCAGTGGTAAACTCTCTGGAGCAACATATAATAATTTGATTGATTTATTAGCAATCGCATCAAACACTTGCTGTTGTTCTTCGGATGATTGACTACTATTATAATACGTTGACGGAATTCCGTTTGCTTTTAAACTATCAACTTGATCTTTCATTAATGCAATTAACGGAGAAATAACCAAGGTAATTCCTTCAAAAAATAAGGATGGTAATTGAAAACAAATAGATTTACCTCCACCTGTTGGCATAATAACCAAGGTATCTTTTTTAGCTAAAATATTTTCAATAATTGATTTTTGTTCTAATCGAAAACTATCATATCCGAAGTTGATTTTTAGTTTTTCTAGTAGGTCTTTTTCAGTAATCTGCATCATGCTACAAAAATAGAAATAAAAAAAACGAAGATTTTAAAATCTTCGCTTTTTAATTATATAAACTAAACTATTATTTAATGTCTTGTAACAATACCTCTACTGCTTTTTTTAATTGAGCATCTTCTCCTCTTTCTTTCCACCCTGGAGCATTTTTAACTAAATAATCTGGAACAGCAGGAGCATCATTTTCCATATTTTTTCCTGTTTTCTTTACAAACCAAGCTCTAAATGGCATACGAATATATCCGTTTTGTAATCCTTTACCTCCAGTTGAAATTACTGCTCCAAAAGTAGGTTGACCAACTAATTTACCTAATCCTAAGTTTTTAAATGCATGTGAAAAAATTTCAGCGTTTGAATAACTATTCTCATTACATAAAGCAACTACAGGTTTTGTGTTTACTGATAAAATTGCACGTTCATTAAACGGATAATTTTTACTGTATTTCTTATGATTTTTTAATGTTTTAGCAGCTCCTCTTGGAACAGTATATGCATGTTGATCTACATTTAAAACCGCCATTAAACGATCAGTTGTCCAACCTCCACCGTTATAACGAACATCAATTACAATTCCTTTTTTACCATATCCACTCGCTTTTAATTCACGTTCGAAACGCTCAAAACTTGGTTGATTCATTCCTTGAATATGTATATATCCTAATTGACCGTTTGAATATTCATCTACTAACTTTTTACGAGATTCTATCCAAGCTTCGTATTGCTGACTTCTAATTGATCTTTGTGGACGAATTACCACATCTTTTCCATTATTTAAACTCAATAACACTTCGTTACCTTGAGTTTGTTTTAATAATTTATAAAAGTTCGTGTTTTTACCAACTGTATTTCCATTAACAGCAGTAATTACATCACCTACTTTTAATTTACTTTTCGATTTATCTGCAACTGTATTTGGCAATACATAATTTACTTTTACTCCCTCGTTTACATTAGTTACATCTATACCTAACAGCCCAATTTTTTCATTAACATTTTTAGGAGCACTTCCACGATATCCCATATGACTTGCATTTAACTGGCCTAACAATAGATTATACATATATGAATAATCTTGATGCGTAGTTGCCGATAACACCCAAGGCTTGTATTTTTTAACCAATGCGTTCCAATCATATCCATGAAATTCTGGATCGTAAAAGCCTGCTGTTAACGCTCTAATACCCTCGTTAAAAATTTGCTTGTATTCTTTTTTACTATTCTTAGTATAGGTTGCCGAATGAGGTAACTTCGTTACCTTATCAGATTTTGTATCTAACTGGCTTAAGCTTCCTTTAGAAGTAAAATAAACTTTTCCTTTATTTTCTGTAATACCTCTAGCCCCACTAACTCCTTTAATTGCTTTAGGCTTGCTTCCATCCCATTTAACCTTATAAGTACTTCTTTTTTTACTAGCAGGATTTGTTGCTGAGAAATAGATAAACTTACTATCTGCACTAAACACAGGACTAAACTCATTGTCTTGTAAAGAAGTAACTTGAACTAAACGATCGTAAATTCTATCTTGATCTATTTTAACAACTACTTTTTCCTTTTTCTTATTATCCTTTTTCTCTGATTTTTTCTCATCTTTCTTTTCTGGATAATAAGCTCCTTCTTCGTGATCTTTTTTTGATTTTTCCCAGTCAGATTTTTCTAACCAAACCATCCAAACATCATAATTAATTCCACTTCTGTTAGATAAAAAAGCTATTTTTTTACCATCAGCACTCCAAACAGGATTACGATCACTTCGTGGATGCATTGACACATTCATTTTTATTGAAGGATCTTTGATTGATTGGATAAAAATCTCACTATCAAAATTTAAATCTTCTTGAGAGTAGGCTAAGTATTTACTATCTGGACTCCAAGATACATCTTCAGCAGCTGCCCAAGAATTAGAATATTCTTTAGGGTTTACTATTTTTCCATCTTTTAAATCAGCAATCATTAAAACCCCTCTACCAACTTGGTAAGCAATTTTCTTTCCGTTTGGCGATACTAATGAACCTTCTATATCTTCTTTACTTTTCGTTAATTTAGTAACCTTTGTTTTTAAACTACGATGTAAACCAACCAATGTATCTGTTGACACAGCACTATATAATTGATAAACCCCATCTCTATCTGAAGAAAAAACAACTGTTTTGTTATCAATCCATTGTGGATTACGATCTCTAAACGAATGCTTACTTACATTGTTAGAGCGCTTTTTCTCTTTATTATTTTGCTTAACAAATATTTCTCCATTAATTTCTAAAGCTATGTTTTTTCCGTCTGGAGAAACTGCATAACTACTAATTCCGTTAGAAACTGTTTTTGTTTCCTCTTCTTCAAAACGGTTATCAGAAGAAATATTTAGATTGACTTTTTGCTTTGATCCGTTTTCAACTTTAAATAAGTTTACTCCACTTAAATAAATAATGGTTCCATTATCACTTACCGAATAAGAACGCACTCCATCTTTTTTCTCTGATGTTAATTTAGTTGCAACTCCATTAGCAGTTCCATTTGAAGAAATTGACTGCTTATACACATTATATCTTCCGCTTTTAGCACCTATATAATATAAATTACCTGAAGCATCCCACATTGGTGTATGATCGTTTTTATTATTTGTTGTAATTTGATAATACTGCTTAGTCTGAGTATTGTAAATCCAAATATCTCGTTGCGCAGAACCTGAATAATCTTCACGAGCAATACGACAAGCTCCTTTTGTAAATGCAATAAATTTACCGTTTGGTGAAACTGTTGCCATCTCTCCATAAGCAGTTAATAGTCGTTGAGGAGTACCTCCATTATGGTTAACATTATACATTTGCGCATCCCACTCTGGACCACGATATACTCTTCTTGTGGTAAAAACTATTTCTCCTTTCTTTGTCCAATCTGTTGGAGTATTTGCAGTAGGATAATACGTTAATTGTTTAGGAACTCCTCCATTTACTGAAGTTACAAAAACATTATCATTACCTTTTCTGTTTGATGAAAAAGCTATTTTTGTTCCGTTAGCATTCCAAACAGGATTACTTTCATACCCTTTATGAATTGTTAATCGTTTGGTTTGTTGGTTACTAAAATTATAGGTCCAAATATCTCCGTGATAAGAAAATGCTATTTGTGAAGCATCTGGACTAATAGCTGGTTTACGAATTAAATTATTTTGAGCCAGCAGAAAATTACTTGTAATTATTGCAATTACAATGAGTATTTTTTTTGAAGTCATTATAAATAGTAGTTTAAACTACTAAAATACTTTTTTCAAACTTCAATTAAGAAAAATTAGGAATACCTTAACAATTCTTTACACTCTTAATAAATCTATCAATACCTTCTACTCCATTCTTATCTAGATTCTTAATAAACGCTGATCCGATAATTGTTCCGTTTGCATATTTACAAGCTGTAGTAAATGTTTTATTGTCTGAAATACCAAAACCAACAATTAAATTACTTTGTAAATTCATTGCTTTTATACGTTCAAAATAAGCAATTTGTTGTTCAGAAATTTCACCTTTTGCTCCCGTAATACTTGCAGAAGCAACTACATAAATAAAGGCTTTGGTATATGAATCTATTTTACGAATTCTTTCTTCGGATGTGTGAGGAGTGATTAAAAACACATTTGTAATTCCATAACTTTCAAATAATGCTTTGTAATGATTTTCAAATTCAATCATTGGTAAATCTGGAATAATAACAGTGTCGATTCCACATTCTTTCACTTTCTTGCAAAATTCGTGCTCACCATATTTTAACAACTGATTCAAATACCCCATTAATACTAACGGAGTTTTATTTGAATTCTTAATTGATACTAATTGCTCAAAAATAATATCGAGGTTAATTCCGTTTTCTAAAGCTTTCTGACTACTATCTTGTATCGTTGGTCCATCAGCTAAAGGATCAGAATATGGTAAACCTACTTCAATAAAATCTACTCCGCTTTTTTCTAATTCAGCAATTACTTTTGTTGTATCATTTAATTCAGGAAAACCAGAAGTAAAATAGATTGATAGTACATTTTTATCTTTCTGCTGAAATATATTTTTAATTGAATTCATTTCTTTATTAATTGGTCATTGCGAGGAACGAAGCAATCTCTAAATACAGATTCCTTCACTTTGTTCGGAATGACGTTTATTTTAAATGATTGATATACGTTTCTAAATCTTTATCTCCTCTACCCGATAAATTAATTACCACAACTTGATCTTTTTTCAAATCCATTTTTGGTAAAACTGCTAAGGCATGTGCACTTTCTAACGCAGGAATAATTCCTTCAATCTTTGTTAATTCATAAGCAGCTTCTAAAGCTTCTTTATCAGTTGCATTCATAAACGTTGCACGTTTTGTTTCGTGCAAATATGCGTGTAACGGACCAACTCCTGGATAATCTAAACCTGCAGAAATTGAATAAGGTTCAACAATTTGTCCGTATTCATCTTGCATTAAAATAGTTTTACTTCCATGAATCACACCTACTTCACCTAACTGAGAAGTTGCCGCACTTTCGCCGGAATTAACACCTAAACCAGCAGCTTCAACAGCTATTAATTCAACATCTTTATCATCTAAATAATGATAAAAAGCTCCTGCTGCGTTACTTCCTCCACCAACACAAGCAACAATCGTATCTGGATTTTCTTTTCCTGTTTGCGTTTTTAATTGAATTTTCATTTCTTCTGAAATCACTGCTTGTAAACGCGCTACCATATCTGGATACGGGTGTGGACCAACAACAGAACCAATTAAATAATAAGTTTCGGGATGCTGAATCCAATAACGAATTGCTTCGTTTGTAGCGTCTTTTAATGTTTTACTTCCGCTTGTAGCAGGAACTACTTTTGCTCCTAACATTTTCATACGAGCAACATTTGGAGCTTGACGCTTAATATCGGTTTCTCCCATAAAAACAATACATTCTAAATCCATCAACGCACAAACAGTTGCAGTAGCAACTCCGTGTTGACCTGCACCAGTTTCAGCAATAATTTTAGTTTTACCTAAATGTTTTGCAACTAAAATCTGACCAATTGTATTATTTACTTTATGAGCTCCTGTATGATTTAAATCTTCACGTTTTAAATAAATGGTTGCTCCGTATTTTTCTGATAATCTTTTTGCCAAATACAACGGACTTGGACGACCAACATAATGTTGCAACAAATCTTTATACTCTTTCTGAAATGCTTCTGAAGCAAGTATATCTAAATAATTATCTTCTAATTCTTTTACGTTTGGGTATAATAATTCAGGAATAAATGCGCCACCGAATTGCCCGTAATACCCTTCTTTAGTTGGTTGAAATTCTGATTTCATATGCTATGGTATTCTGTCATCCCTATTAGTAAACCAATTCTTACAAAGATATTATTTCACTTCGTTCGCAATGACAGGTTTTTATATTTATTTGCGTCATTCCGAACTTGTTTCGGAATCTCATTATGAGAAGCTGAAACAAGTTCAGCTTGACGATATTTACTATAGTTTTAATTCTTTTTTAAATTGTTTTAACTTTTCTACCGATTTTAATCCTGCTTCAATCTCAAACTTACTATTTACGTCTAACGCATAAATTGGTAAATCAGATTTCTGTAATTCTTTAATTGCTGTTATCTTATCTAATCCAATACCTCCACTTAAAAAGAATGGTTTTGTGGAATTATATTTTTTTAGAATCGACCAATCAAATGTTACTCCGTTCCCTCCTCTTTCTTTTCCTTTAGTATCAAATAAAAAGTAATCTACTAAAGGTTCGTATTGTTTTAAAACTTCGAAATTAAAATCATCTTCAACCCCAAAAACCTTAACAATTTCTGGTATTTTATATTTTGACCTTTGATGCTTTTCTGCAATACTTTCTTTAAATATTTCTTTTAATCTTTGTAAATATTCTGGTGATTCATCTCCGTGTAATTGTATCATTTTTAAACCATACTCTTCAACTAACGAAACTACAATTTCTGGAATTTCATTTACAAAAACTCCAGCCTTCTTTATTTCTTTTGGAAGCTCAGGAATAATTCCCTCAAAATTTCTTTTTGATTTCTCATAGAAAACAAACCCCAAGTAATCAGGTTGCAATGCTGCAACTTGTTGAATATTCTCTATGTATTTCATTCCACAAACTTTCAGTTTCATCTTTAATTCTTTTTTTGTTATTGCGAGAGAAACGAAGCAATCTTTATGAAGAGATTCCTTCACTACGTTCGGAATGACGTTTATCTTATTTGATCAATAAATTCTTTACAAGCTTGTCCTGGATTCTCTGTTTTCATGAAATTCTCACCTATTAAAAATCCTTGAAATCCGTGTTCTTTTAATCCTGTAATAATTCTTGGGTCTGAAATTCCACTTTCTGAAACTTTAAGTGTCGAATCTGGAATTTGACTTGCTAACTTCATCGAATGCTCTAAATCAACTTCAAAAGTTTTTAAGTTTCGATTATTAATTCCGATGATCTTATTATCTAAATCGTTAATCTTATCTAAGTCTTCTTTAGTATGTACTTCGTACAAAACCTCTAAACCTAAATCGTTAGCTAGTTGACCGTAATTTTTTAATTCCTGCGCTGTTAAACACGCTGCGATTAATAAAACAACATCTGCTCCAATTGCTTTTGCTTCAACAATCTGAAATCCGTCAACAATAAAATCTTTTCTTAAAATTGGTTTTTGCTGATTTACAGTTCTCGCTTCTAATAAATCTGCCATACTACCTCCAAAAAAAGAAGTATCTGTTAAAATAGATTGTGCAGCAACATTTGCATCTAAATAACCTTCAGTTACTTCAAGAATTGTAGCTTTATCGTTAATAATTCCTTTTGATGGAGATTGACGTTTAAATTCTGCTATAATTCCTGTTGATCCAACTTGTAATAACGATTTTTTTAACGAAAAAGCTGCGTTTTTAAAGTTAGGGCTTTCAACTAATTTCTTAACAGGAACCTCAGCTTTAATCTTTGCTATCTCTGTTTTTTTAAATGCGATTATTTTATCTAAAATTGTCATATAATTAATTATGAATTTTAAATTATGAATTACAATTTATTTTTAAATCGATTCATAATTAATAACTCTACTTTATGAATTAGTATTTCTGATTGTTTTTTGGATACTTCCAATAATTTTTAATATTTCTTCAATATCTTCTATCAATGATTTTGATTCTTTATCGGATAAAAAATCGGTATCTTTTAATAAACGAATCCAATAATGAGACTCTCTTGCTTCTTTATAAGCTATAGTTAATTTGGCAAAAAAATCTTTTCGACTCTGACCACCAATAGCCTCTTCAACATTTGCTCCTATAGAAGTTCCTGAACGTAATAATTGTTTACTTAATACAAACTCTTTCTTTTCAGAAGATAAATGCTTGTATAATTTTACCACTCTAACGGCAAAATCATAGCTTTTCATTTGAATTATATTATCTTTTTTCATTAGTTCAAATTTATAATTCGTAATTATTAATTCGTAATTAACTTCGTTAAGCATCTCTTTGCTCTCAATTCAAATAAAGATTCTTTAGCTTCTGCAAAAGTATCATGAAAAGATTTAGTATCATCAACTATTTTTAATGCGAATGCAGCATTTGTTAGCACTACATTGTTTTGTGCATCTGTACCGTTTCCTTCAATTATATTTTTAAATATTTTAGCAGCTTCAGTAACAGAGTTTCCTCCAAAAATATCTGTTTGTTGTAATCTTTTTTGCCCTAAATCTTCTGGATTAATTAATTGCTCACCATTTTTAGTAAACAGTTTAAATCCGCTTGTTAAAGAAATCTCATCATAACCATCAAGCGCATGTACAATTCCGTAATTACTATTTTCTTCTTGTAAAATATAGTTATACAAACGTGCAACTTCTAAATTAAAAGTTCCTAATAATTGATTTTTTGGTGAACTCGGATTTACCAAAGGACCTAACATATTAAAAAATGTTTTTAATGCTAACTCCTTTCGTGTAGAGCTTACCGCTTTCATTGCAGGATGAAATTTTGGCGCATGCAAAAAACAAATATTGGCTTGTTCTAAATGAGATTTTAAAGTAGCCTCATCATTGGTAAATTGATAACCAAAGCTCTCTAACATATCTGAAGAACCTGATTTTGAAGACACAGAATAATTACCATGTTTCGCAACTTTTTGTCCAGTTCCTGCAACTATAAAAGAGGTTAATGTTGAAATGTTAAACGTGTCTTTTCCGTCTCCACCAGTACCTACGATATCAATGGTATTATAATCTGAAAAATCTACTTTTATAGCTAACTCAATTAATGCACTTCTAAAACCAGAAAGTTCATCAACCGTAATTGGTCGCATCATAAAAACCGTCATAAAAGATGCTAAATGTGCTTCGTTAAATTTTCCTGAAGCAATATCTATTAAGATTTGTTTTGCTTCAGATTTAGTTAATCTTTTATGTTGATATAAATCGTTTAAAATTTGTTTCATCTTAAAGGCTTTAAGCATTAAGCTTGAGGCTTACAGCTATTTATAAAATTTCTAACAATCTGTTCTCCTACTTCTGTTAATATTGATTCAGGATGGAATTGTACCGCTGATATATTAAATACATTATGTTCTATTGCTTGTATCGCCCCATCTTCATCTTTTGCTGTAATCGAAATTTCTGATGGGAAATTTTCATTAGAAGCTATCCAAGAATGATAACGAGCTGCTTCAAATTTCTCTGGAATACCTTTAAAAATTACTGCGTCTTTTTTAACAACTTTCATTTCTGTGGCTACTCCATGAAAAACTTCTCCCATGTTTATAATGTTTCCGCCAAAAACCTCTGTAATTGCTTGTAATCCTAAACAAACTCCGAAAATTGGTTTGTTTCCTGCATAGGCTCTAATTACATCTTTTAAAATACCGGCTTCATCAGGAATTCCTGGTCCTGGCGATAAAATAATGGCATCATAACGTTCAATTTCTTCAACAGAAATCTCATCGTTTCTATACACATCTGGTAACTGTCCCGTAATATCTTCTACCATGTGTACCAAATTGTAGGTAAACGAGTCGTAGTTATCTAATATTAATATGTTCATTTTTTTAAGCTATACGCTATAAGCTTCAAGCAATAAGCGTAAAGCATATTGCATAAAGCATATTGCTATTTATATTTTTTCTGCTAAAAGCAACGCTTTTTTTAACGCTGCTAATTTATTATTTACTTCTTGTAATTCTTTTTCTTCATCAGAATGAATTACGATTCCTGCTCCTGCTTGATAATATAACACATTGCTTTTACTTACAAAAGAACGAATTGCAATGGCTAAATTTACCGAACCGTCTAAACCGATAATTCCAACTGCGCCACCGTAAAATCCACGGGATTGATTTTCGTAAGTATCAATTAATTGCATTGCTTTATATTTTGGAGCTCCACTTAATGTTCCTGCCGGAAAAGTGTCTCCAACAATATTAATCGAATTTCCTTTTATTTTTCCTTGTACGGTAGAAACCAAATGAATTACATGACTAAAATACTGAACCTCTTTAAACACCTCAACTTTTACATTCTCTGCATGTTTACTTAAGTCGTTTCTTGCTAAATCAACTAACATTACATGTTCTGCGGTTTCCTTTTTATCTTCTGATAATTTTTTACCCAACTTAATATCTTCAGCCATATCACCCGTTCTTCTAAATGTTCCTGCAATCGGATTGATAATTGCTTTTCCTGCATTTATTTTAATTTGTGCTTCAGGTGAAGATCCCATTAATTTAAAAGAACCGTAATCGAAATAAAATAAATATGGTGACGGGTTTATTGATCTCAATGCTCTATATACATTAAACTCATCTCCTTTAAATTCTTGCTGAAATTGACGTGATAAAACTAGCTGAAAAACATCACCTCGTTTACAATGTGCTTTTGCTCTTACAACGTATTCTTTAAAATCTTTATTCGTACAATTAGACGTTTCTTCTCCTTTAATTTCAAATTTCTGAGTATTAAAAGCTTGTGAATTAATAATTGTTTCAATCTCTGAAATTCTCGATTCATTTCCTAATTCAACATTTTCAATTAAAGTCATCTCATCGTTAAAATGATTTATCGCAATTATAAAACGATAAAAACTGTATTGCATTACAGGTATTTTAGACGGAGCTTCTTTAACATTCAGTTTAATATTTTCAAAATACTGAACACTATCATAAGTACTATAACCATACAATCCGTTAAAAGATTTTAGTTCTGAAGGACAATCTAATTCTATTGATTTTGAAAAATTATCAAACAACTCATAAAAGTTTTTATCAATTGAATGACTCTTTATAAGTTTTCCTTTTTTAGAAACTTCAAAAGCATCATTATCTACCTTCATTGTTACCATTGGCTCTATACAGATAAAAGAAAAACTTTCCTCTTTACTGTGGTAATCTGAACTTTCTAATAATAATGTATTAGCATATTTATCTCTAAACCTTAAATACAATCCTACTGGAGTAATTGTATCTGAGATTCTTTTTTTACTAATTGTTTTAAATGCTATTTTATTCATAATTGATGTCAGTTCGAGCGCAGTCGAGAACATTTTAATTTCTCTTATTTTTAATGACCTCTCGACTGCGCTCGAGTTGACATTTTTCTATTAAAAACAAAAAAAGGCTTATCGTGAGATAAGCCTTTTCTTTATATTATATACATATAGGATTCTTCTCACTTAAATATTAAGAGAGTTCCACCACCATATGTTGTTTTGTTTCATCATTGAGTTACAAATGTATAAAGTGTTTTTGATTTTGCAAATTTTTACTTCACTTTATTTTCTTGAAAAGAGAAAACAATAAGTTTTGTAAGCAAAAAGCAATATATTAAATTACAAATTCACATTAATTATATTTTTTCAGTTACAATATAAAACTTAAATTAAAAATATAGTTTTCAAATACAAACATCATTCGGTTATTTGTAACAAAATAATAAATACCTCTTCGGTAACACTTAGGGAGACAACAATAAAATAAAAGATTAAAAACATAAAGTTATGTGTGGAATTGTATGTGCGTTTGATTTAAAACAATCTTCAGAAAGTTTAAGACCTCAAGTATTAGAAATGGCTAAAAAGATTCGTCATCGCGGTCCAGACTGGAGCGGAATTTACAGCGACGATAAAGTAATAATGGCTCACGAACGTTTGGCTATTGTAGATCCTGCTTCAGGGCAACAACCTTTATTTAGTGCTGATAAAAAATTAGTTTTAGCTGCTAATGGAGAAATATACAATCACAGAGAATTAAAAAAACAATTTAAATTCGATTATGAATTTCAAACTGAATCAGATTGTGAAGTAATTTTAGCACTACACAAAGAAAAAGGAGTTGATTTTCTTGATGATATGAATGGAATGTTTGGTTTTGCTTTATATGACGTTGAAAAAGACGAATATATTATAGCAAGAGATCATATGGGAATCATCCCTTTATATATCGGTTGGGATCAAAACGGAACATTTTATGTTGCCTCTGAATTAAAAGCTTTAGAAGGTGTTTGTGCTAAAATCGAATTATTTCCTCCTGGACATTATATGTCAAGTAAAGACGGAAAATTTGTACAATGGTATAAAAGAGATTGGAGTGAATATGATGCTGTAAAAGAAAACGAAACAAGCATACAAGAGGTTAAAGAAGCTTTAGAAGCTGCAGTTCATAGACAATTGATGAGTGATGTTCCTTACGGAGTTTTATTGTCTGGTGGATTAGATTCATCAATCACCTCAGCCATTGCTAAAAAATATTCTCAAATGAGAGTTGAATCTGACGACAAATCAGAAGCTTGGTATCCACAATTACACTCTTTTTCTGTTGGTCTAGATGGTTCTCCTGATTTAGCTGCTGCACAAAAAGTAGCTGATCATATTGGTACCATTCATCATGAAATAAAGTTCACCATCCAAGAAGGTTTAGATGCTATTAAAGATGTTATTTACAACATCGAAACGTATGATATTACAACGATTCGTTCTTCTACTCCAATGTATTTAATGGCTCGTGTTATAAAATCAATGGGAATTAAAATGGTATTATCTGGCGAAGGAGCTGATGAAATTTTTGGAGGATATTTATATTTTCACAAAGCACCAAACGCGCAAGAATTCCACGAAGAAACTGTGCGTAAATTAGACAAATTACATATGTATGATTGTTTACGCGCAAACAAAAGTTTAATGGCTTGGGGAATTGAAGGTCGTGTTCCTTTTTTAGATAAAGAATTTATGGATGTTGCAATGCGCATCAACCCACAAGATAAAATGATTAACGGAGAACGCATGGAAAAATGGGTAATTCGTAAAGCATTTGAAGATATGCTACCGCAAGAAGTTGCTTGGAGACAAAAAGAACAATTTTCTGATGGTGTTGGTTATAGCTGGATTGACACTTTAAAAGAAGTTGTTGAAAAAGAAGTTACAGATGAGCAATTAGCAAACGCTAAATTCCGTTTTCCAATAAACACACCTTTAAACAAAGAAGAATTTTATTACCGTTCTATTTTCGAAGAACACTTTCCAAGTGATACCGCAGCATTAAGTGTACCACAAGAAGCAAGTGTTGCCTGTAGTACAGCCACTGCTTTAGAATGGGATGAAGCTTTTAAAAACATGAACGAACCTTCTGGAAGAGCAATTATCAATGTACATGATGATGCTTATTAGACGTGATTTTAACAAAAAATAAATTTTATCTACATATAAAACCTTGCTTTTGCAAGGTTTTATTGCTCAGCAACAAATCAACCTTAAACATAAAACCTAAAAATCTAAAATAAACCCATTTTTAGCGATTTTAAGACATTTTTAAATAATTAACAAATGTTGATAATTAAAAACATCAATCGCTAAAAAGCTTTTATTCGGTTTATAATTTTTGTAGATTTGTGTAGATTCAAAAAGTCGCTTTCGAGCGATTTTTTTATGAAATGATTTTAATTTAATTCACTTTATAATGAGCGAAGAAAAAAAACATAGTTATGACGCTTCTAGTATTCAGGCGTTAGAAGGAATGGAACACGTACGTATGCGTCCGTCAATGTATATTGGAGATGTTGGAATACGTGGTTTACACCATTTAGTATATGAAGTTGTAGATAACTCTATCGATGAAGCTTTAGCTGGTCATTG
Source organism: Tenacibaculum sp. (assembly GCA_020631475.1). Taxonomy (GTDB): domain Bacteria; phylum Bacteroidota; class Bacteroidia; order Flavobacteriales; family Flavobacteriaceae; genus Polaribacter. The sequence goes on from JAHDHE010000003.1 coordinate 31,958, forward strand.
TGACAGAATTGATGTTACTATTAACGAAGACAATTCTATTACTACAAAAGATAACGGTCGTGGTATTCCTGTAGGAATTCATAAAAAAGAAGGAGTCTCTGCTTTACAAGTAGTAATGACCAAGATTGGTGCTGGTGGTAAATTCGATAAAGACTCCTATAAAGTTTCTGGAGGGTTACACGGTGTTGGTGTTTCTTGTGTAAATGCATTATCAGATCATTTAACTGCTACAGTACATAAAGAAGGAAAAATTTGGCAACAAGAATATGAAAAAGGTAAAACTTTGTACCCAGTAAAAACGATTGGAGAAACTGATTTTACAGGTACAATTGTAACTTTTTTACCAGACAAATCTATATTTCAACAAACAACAGAATATAATTACGATACCTTGGCTACTCGTATGCGAGAGTTAGCTTATCTTAATAAAGGAATTACAATTACCTTAACAGATAAACGTAATACTGATGATGAAGGAAATATAATTTCTGAAACATTTCATTCAACAGAAGGATTATCTGAATTTGTAAAATATTTAGATTCTACTCGCGAGCAATTAACCGCTGGAGTTATTGCAATGGAAGGTGAGAAAAACGGAATTCCTGTTGAAGTCGCTATGGTATATAACACTTCATATTCTGAGAACTTACACTCGTACGTTAATAATATTAACACACACGAAGGAGGAACACATTTATCTGGTTTTCGTCGTGGATTAACACATACATTAAAGAAGTATGCTGATGAATCTGGACTATTAAAAAACGTAAAGTTTGATATTGCAGGTGATGATTTCCGTGAAGGATTAACAGCAATTATTTCTGTAAAAGTTGCCGAACCACAGTTTGAAGGACAAACTAAAACAAAATTAGGTAACCGTGAAGTAAGTGCTGCTGTATCGCAAGCAGTAGCTGAAATGCTAACAGATTATTTAGAGGAAAACCCTAATGATGCTAAAACCATTGTTCAAAAAGTAATTTTAGCAGCTCAAGCACGTCATGCAGCTCGTAAAGCCCGTGAAATGGTGCAACGTAAAACTGTAATGAGCATTGGTGGTTTACCTGGTAAATTATCAGATTGTTCTGAGACGGATCCTGCTCAATGTGAAATATTTCTTGTCGAGGGAGATTCGGCAGGTGGTACAGCAAAGCAAGGTCGTGATCGTAACTTCCAAGCTATTCTTCCTTTAAGAGGTAAAATCTTAAATGTTGAAAAAGCAATGCAACACAAAGTTTTTGAAAACGAAGAAATCAAAAACATGTTTACAGCCTTAGGAGTTTCGATAGGAACAGAAGAAGATCCTCGCGCTTTAAATCTATCAAAATTACGTTACCATAAAGTAGTTATTATGTGTGATGCCGATGTAGACGGTTCGCATATTGCAACTTTAATTTTAACATTCTTTTTTAGATATATGCGCGATATGGTAGAGCAAGGTTATATTTACATTGCTACACCACCTTTATATTTAGTTAAAAAAGGACAAAAACGTGAATATGCTTGGGATGACAATCAACGTGACTTAATCGCACAGAAAATGGGTGGTGGAGTCAATATTCAACGTTATAAAGGTCTTGGAGAGATGAACGCTGAACAGCTTTGGGATACTACAATGAATCCTGAATTTAGAACTTTACGTCAAGTTGTAATAGATAGCGGTACAGAAGCCGACAGAGTATTCTCTATGTTAATGGGTGACGAAGTTCCTCCTCGTAGAGATTTCATTGAACGCAATGCTAAATATGCTAATATTGATGCGTAATTTTCAAATTAAATAAATGAGGCTGTCTAAAAAGTAAAAACGAAAAATGAAATTTAGATTATTTTTCGGTCACTTCTTTAAAAACATCAAAAAACCATCATTTTAACTTAAAAATGATGGTTTTTCTATAATTTCCGAGCCTGTCACAGAAAATTTTTCGGTAGAAAAGCTGACAAAAAGTCTTTTCAAACAGCCTCACTAAGAATGGTTTAGTTCTTCAACCAAGCATTTCTTAAAATTACTTTAGCATCAGTTACAGGTAATTCTTCTAATACTAGACCAGAACTTTCATAAGTAGGTTGTGTAAAATCACCTTCTAATTTTACTAAGTTCCCATCTCTGGTAACTTCCATAGTAATTTTATCTCCAGCTTTCCATTGCATTGTTTTTCCAATAATTGGACGCGCATTTGCTAATAATACTTTTTCTCCATTTACAGATTCTAAAACATCTCCTGCTTTAATACCTAAAGCAGTTAAAGCGGTATTTGTTCTTGGAGTAAAGAAGATTTTTTTATCATTATTAACTGAAATAAAAGGTTGCCCTTTGGCATCAATAAAATATGCTGAATTGGTTGTCTTTGTTTCTTTTTTAACTCCAACTTTATTAAAATAAACTGAATAATCAATTGGGGTACTTCCTTCTACGTGGTTTGCGAAAAATGCTCCAACTTTAGGGTTTGTCATTTTTACAATCTCAGCAATAATCTCATCGTCTTTAAAAGGTTTATGTGCTCCGTATTTGTTAGATAAATCTCTCATTAAATCAACTAATCCATACTTTCCAGTACTTTCTTCACGTAAAATAATATCAAAACACATACCAATTAAAGCACCTTTCATATATACATTAGAGTAGTTCGAAGCGTATTCTTTATCTAAGATATTTTTACTCATTTCGGTAAAAGACATATCGTCTTTAAAACGTTTAGAAGTAGCAATTTTTCCTTGCATTTTAGCAATAAACTGCTCTGGAGTAATTAAGTCTTGATTTACTTGAAATAAGTTAGCAAAATATTCCGTAATTCCTTCATACATCCATAAGTGTTTAGACATATCAGGTTCGTTAAAATTAAAATTATGAATCTCTTCTGAATGCACTGATAAAGGAGAAACAATATGGAAGAACTCATGAGAAACAGTTCCATTAATCATTCCATCTGCTAATTGCTTTTTAGAATATGATTCTGGATACACAACAGTAGTTGAAGATAAGTGCTCTAAAGCACCAAAACTTTGCCATTTATATACTGCAGGATCAAATAGATATAATAAAATATTATATTCTTTGGTAGTTTTAAAACCTTTTAAAAAGTTACTCTGCGCTTGCACCATTTTCTTTAAGTCAGCTTCCATATCTTTTGCAGAGTGCACTCCGTTAGGGGAGTATACTGATAAGGTAACATCAATTCCATCTACATTAAAACTTACATTGTTTAATGGAGCGTACATAATTGGGTTATCAGAGATTTCATCATATCTAGAAGCTACAAATACATCTTTAGTATTGTCTTCTTTAGTTGTGTTTTTATTAATTAAAGAAGTAGTTTCGTATAAGCTTGCAGGATGTAGAACATTAATTTTATAAGGAGTTTCTTTCTTTCCAGTAAAGTATCCTACAAAACCAGGAAGGTTTAAGAAGAAGTTTTTATCCTTTTCGATGTTTGTACCTGCCATTACGTAAATTCCGTGTTTTACTTCAGAATCGAAAGTATCATCTACTTGGTATGATAACTTGTCCATTTTTGTGGCGTTGTTAATTTTCCAAGAATTTTGATCTAATTTCTCAACAGTTAATTCATTTTCGTCATAATCAAAAGCTTTAAAGTTAGATACAAACTGACCGTAGTTACTCATAGCATACGTTCCAGGAACAATTGCGGGAATATTATAAACGATGGTAGCTTCTTTAATTTTATGAGGATTAACTTCTACAGTTACTTTATCATCAACAACATTATTAATATCGATAGTTGTTTCGATTAAAGGAGTTTCTTTTGTTAAGTTTTTAGAAGAAGAACAACTTCCTAAAACAGCAATAGCAGCAATAGCTACAAGTATTTTTTTCATGATGTGATTTATTAGTTTCTAGTATTTGTACTGATTAAAGACGATTTGTTACAAACTATGCAACATATTTAACACCTTTTTAAGAGATACAACCTACGTTAAAACGTTGTACCTTTGCAACGGCATGAGAATAAGACGAGTTTCAGATTGGTTACCTACTACAAATAAGGAGGTTAAGTTAAGAGGATGGGAAGAATTAGATGTAATTCTTTTTAGTGGAGATGCATATGTAGATCATCCATCATTTGGTCCTGCAGTAATTGGACGTATATTAGAGAGTTACGGACTAAAAGTTGCAATTGTACCACAACCTAGTGTACATGATAATTTACAAGATTTTGAAAAGTTAGGGAGACCTCGTTTATTTTTCGCGGTTACTGGTGGATGTATGGATCCAATGGTAAGTAATTATACCGCTAGTAAACGTCGAAGAGATAAAGATGCTTATACACCAAATGGAGATAAAGGGTTTAGACCTGATTATGCAACTTCTGTGTATTCGAAAATTTTAAAAGAGAAATTTCCAGATGTTCCTGTTTTGATAGGAGGAATTGAAGCTTCGTTACGTCGAGTAACGCATTACGATTATTGGTCTGATAAACTATTGCCAACAATTTTAGAAACTTCTAAAGCTGATATGTTGGTTTATGGAATGGGAGAACAACCTTTACGAGAAATTGTTGAGTTGTTACAAAAAGGAGTTCCATTTTCGAGTTTAAAAACTATTAAACAAACTGCCGTTTTTATTAAAGACGGAGAGAAAATTCCGAAGAATAAAAATTGGCAAGATGTTGAAATCAGTTCGCATGAAGTTTGTTTAAAAGATAAAAAAGCATACGCATCCAACTTTAAAGTAATAGAACAGGAGTCGAATAAATTATATGCGCGTCGTATTTTTCAACAAGTTGGAAATAAAAAGTTGATGATAAATCCGCCTTTTCCAACAATGACGGAAGAGGAGATTGATGCTTCTTTCGATTTACCTTTTACACGTTTACCGCATCCAAAGTATAACAAACGAGGACCAATTCCTGCGTTTGAAATGATTAAGTTCTCTATAAACATTCACCGTGGATGTTTTGGAGGATGTAGTTTTTGTACAATTTCTGCACACCAAGGAAAATTCATAGCAAGTCGTAGTCAAGAGTCTGTATTAAAAGAAGTTGATGCTGTTGCTCAGATGGATGATTTTAAAGGATATTTATCTGATATTGGTGGACCTTCTGCAAATATGTACAAGATGAAGGGTAAAGTACAATCTATTTGTGATAAATGTGTTGCGCCGTCTTGTATTTCGCCAGTGATTTGCTCTAATTTAGACACTTCTCATAAACCACTAACCAAATTATATCAAGCTGTTGATGCTCATCCGAAAGTAAAAAAATCATTTATAGGAAGTGGAATTCGACACGATATGTTAGTGCCAGAGTTTAATAAAAACGCAGATCCGAGAGAGTTAGATGCATATACCGAAGAGGTAATGACGAATCATGTTTCTGGACGTTTAAAAGTAGCTCCAGAACATACTTCTGATCCTGTTTTAAAACTAATGCGTAAACCATCATTTAAATATTTTCATATGTTTAAAGATAGATTTGACCGTATTAATATAAAGAAGAAATTAAAGCTACAATTAATACCATATTTTATATCGAGTCATCCAGCTTGTGAAAAAGAAGATATGGCAAATTTAGCTGCTGAAACCAAAGATATGGGCTTTCAGTTAGAGCAAGTACAAGGGTTTACACCAACACCTATGACGGTTGCTACGGTGATTTATTATAGTGGGTATCATCCATATACTTTAAAACCAACTAAAACTCCTAAGACAGCTAAAGAAAAAGAAGAGCAACATCGTTTTTTCTTTTGGTATAAAAAGGAAAATAGAAAATGGATTAAAGATACGCTTACCAAAGTTGGACGTAATGATCTACTAAAAAAGTTATTACCTGAAGATAATTCATGGAAGAAAAATAAAGCAGGAAAAGCTAAAAATACTTTTGACGATACGGTGACTGCTTTTAACCCGAAATCAAGAAACTCACGAAATAGATCTAAAAGTAAAACCACAGGTTTTAAAAAGAAAAGAAGGTAGTTTATATTAACATCTCATAAAGAAAACGAGTAAAGCCAAATTTTTATACTTGGCTTTACTCGTTTTAGCTATCACATCATTCCATAGTACAGATAAATCACAAAAACGGTATCAACAAATCCGTGAACAGCTACATTAAACCATAAATCATTCTTTTTAAAATGAAAAATAACAGCTAAAAGCATTCCGGTAATACCAGATAAAAGCTGTCCACTTATTCCTTGGTAGGCATGAACGTAACCAAAAAGAATTCCTAAAAGAAGAATATTAAAAATAAGACTTAGGGTACTTGAACCAAAAAACTTAGTAAATTGTCTCATTAAATAACCTCTAAATACTATTTCTTCACCAAACGCAGCCGATGCCCAAATGTAACCAAGTAAACTTATGCATGCAGTTAAGTTTCCTTTATAAGGATCAAATACAGAAAGATCAATAGGTTGTTCAGTAAGATAAGTAATACCTGGTAGCATTATATAGCTATAAAACAGAAAAATTGCTGCACCAACTAACGGAGCTATGATTAATAAGTTTTTTAGATTGAATTTTTCTCGTTGAAACCCTAAAGATTTAAAGAGGTCTTTTTTATATTCTATAGCACTTGCTATTAAAATTATAATGGCTCCTATAATCATTTGAAAATTTCCTGATAAGTATAAAATACAGCAAATAACAATAGTAATTATTGGTGTTAAATTTGAAATTAAAAAGGCTTTTTTCATTGTTTATTCGTTTTAAATTTTAAACAAAGTAAAAACGATAAAGCAATAAAAACGCCAATATATAGCTTGTTTTTACCGAATGGTATCAAAATAATTACTGAATAGTTTATGTATTTCAAGTCTTACTTTCAAACCAATTCATAAAAGCTTGTTTTTTGTGTCTACTAATATTTATTTGCAAAGATTCCTTATTTGGAATTGTAGGTTTTAATAGTAATGATAATTTTCCGTTTTCTATAGATTGTATTTGTTCTATCGAGCGAAGATGAATTATAGTTTGTCTATTAGTTCTAAAAAAACTTTGTTCATTTACTTTACTTTCAATTTCGTTTAAAGTGAAATCTGTCATAATTAAAGTACCATCTGTTTTTACAATGTATACAATTTTGTTTTCACTATATATAAAAGCTATTTCAGAATGTTTAACCAATGTTATTTTTCCACTTTGTTGTACTTTAAGTACCCCTTGAATAGAGTTAAGTTTATGCAGTTTGTATATGTCAGATGAAAATAAAAGAGAAATTAGTATAGTGTCTATTAATAAAGAAACTAAAAGTCCATTTAATAGATAGTAAAAGTTATAATCTACTTTCCCATTAACCAAAAAGTTTGAAATATAATAAAAAGGAATATAAAATATAGTAATGTAACCTAAAGTTGAAAATAAGAAAAACAATAATGCTTTTGAATTAATTTTTTCAGAAAAGTATTTACGTTTAAAGTATTTAAAATTAAAATATGAAATAATAATAGCAACACTACCACCAATAATAGAAGCAATAATTGGAATTATAGGAAATTGATAGTTTCTATTAAATGGAAAGTTTTCTGGTGTAGTAAAGTGATTAATAATAATAGAAAACACTATAATAAAAAAGCTATTTTTAATCCAGTAATTTGAAAGATTAATGTTTTGTTTAAAAAAAAGATGTATTGTTTTCATCAAGAGCTTTAATATGTTGTTTTAGTTTTATAACGCTATCATTTTAATAAATTCTTCTACGTACCTATCTTCATAATCATAAATAGCCATAATATGTTTACTTTCAATATCCCAAAACTTAGTATTAGTTTTATTTGCAGCATTATAAATATTCCTTCCTAGTTGGTAAGGAACTTGAACGTCGGATTTACTATGTAAAATTAAAGTTGGAATCTTTAAGTTCTTTATTTCTTCTTCAGCAGGGAAATCGTTGTTCATTATTAATGGAACTATCCATTTAAAGTTTTCTAATTTTAGCATTCTTGCATATACTTTCCCAATATCTGGAAAGGAACTAAAGGTTCCTTCTAAGATTAAACCTTTTACTTTTTCTTGTCTTTGACTAGCAGTCATTGTAGCAAAAGCTCCACCTAACGATTGTCCCCAAATTATAATAGGTTTTCCCTTAATATCATTCATTTCTGTAACTTTATCAAAAATAAATAAAGCATCCTTTTTCAAAATCAAGGAGTTATTTGCTTCTCCAGTTGATTTTCCAAAGTTTCTACGCTCAAAACTAAATATTTGGAAACCTTTTTTTAAAAGAGGTTTGTAAGATTTTTGAATAGAAGACATTAAATGCATTCCCTTACCAGAATAATGGAAAATTGTTCCTATTGTCTCAATTGAATCTGGTTTAAAGAGAACCCCATGTAATTTTACGTCTTTATCTACATTAAAATAAAACTCTTGATAATTTAATTTTGATGTAAATTCAATGTAATGAGTTCCATTCATTTTATAAATCATTTGATCTGAAAATCTTGAAAATCGAAGAAATAAAATGGTTAAAACTAATATAGAGATAATTATAAGTGTTAACCATTTTGCAATTTTTAAAACCTTGTTCATAGAATGTCTTTTTACTTAATAGTGTTTAGGGTTTTCATAGCAAATTTTCCCACTTTTCCATTAGAATTTATAGATATTGTTTTATTAAGTAAACTTTTAGCTTTCTCTTTATTACCAATTTTTAAATAAGCTTTTCCTAAATTTAAATAAGCATTAGCAGAGTTAGGAAAAAGCTGAGTAATAAATGAAAATATTTGAATCGCAGCTTGCTCTTGTTTAACACTTAGCATACGATGAGCAGACTTACTTAACTCCGCTTCAAAATCAATGAATTTATATCGAGGATCTTTTACCATTTTTATAACTTCTGTAGCTAATTTTTGAGGGTCTCCAGCCATATATAATTCTCTTATATATTCTAATGGGTTTATTTTAAAATCTTTTCCTGAAAATGTTAATGCAGCATTTAAAACAGGATCTTGATTAGATGCATACTCTGAAAAACTCATTTCAATTGGAATTTGAGGAGCTAACCATTCAGCGTATTCCCATGTTGGTTTCCCCTGCCACCAAGCATAAGATAATTGAATAGTAAGATTACTATTAGGTAAAGTTACAGGACGTGCATCTCCCCAAAAATTCACGTTTTCGGCAGTTGGCTCACCCACAAAAATAGCATTCGTATAGTTGTGTAATTCATTAACTAAATTTTGAGCAGCAGAGTAAGTGCGTTTACCAATAATTACATACAAACTACCAATTTTATTAATTTTCTTAGTTTCAATAATTCCTGTGATAACATCTTTATTTAGGTAACTATTTCCGCCACCATTTAAACGAACATCAATAATTAATTTTTCAACATTGTTGTTTTCAACAAAATCAAAAACACGTTTATAAAAATCTTTTGTGTTCTCTTTAGGATTATTAGCAACTCTACTATGTCTTACATACACGGTTTTTTTATTCGCTAAATATTCGAAGAAATAAACTTTATCAAGATTTTTCAGATACAATGGAGTAAAAGATTGATCTCTTGCATCTAGCCAATTTTCATTTTGACGAACATACCCACGATGGGTAGGCATATTTTCTCCTTTTTTCATAACTTCGAAAGAGTGTGCGAAAACTTTGCCTTTTTTTTCTAAAGTAAGTGTAACTTTATTTTGAAGAGTTTTTGTAATTTTTTGAGCATGTAATATTTCAGGAAGCCTTAAATTGTTAATTCCGTAAGCTTTAAAATATTGTGAGTTTTCTGATTCTACTGTTGGCTCAATTGTTTTTAAAGCTTTTAAAATGGGTGTTTTTTCTATAGCTATAACTTTTGCTCCAATTGCTTTAGCGTACTTTTTATGTGTTCCTTGTATATACACTCCATCTTTAAACTGATATAAATTGAAAGGTAATTGTGAGAATTTATATGATTTTTGGTTAAAACTAACATAACTATGCCCGTATTTAAATAAAGATACAAGTCGAGAAAAACCAACAACTACTTCGTGTTGTGTTAAATTAGGAATGTCTTTATAAAGTGATTTTACCTCGGTATCAAAAACATTTTTGGTTGTTTTTACAAAAAGATGTGAGTAATCTTTATGCACTGTTTTTTGAAAAAAACGAAGATCATTTTGCCATTGTTTTGAAGTTAATTTTTCTTGTGCTGATAATTGAAAGAAAAATAATAGACTAAGTATTAAAAATATTTTTTTCATAATAATGTAGTTGATTTTTTTTGATAAAGTATATTTTACAAACTGATAAGAGGAATTGCTTGTTTAGCTTGATAAAAAGTATATCCAATCCATGAAGCATAAATTAATCCAAAACAGCCTACAGTAATAATTTGAAATTTGTTAGTAGCTTTCCATTTATTTGATAACCATAACGCAAAAATCGGAATTATTTGTAGTCCATGTAATCCAAAAAAATGAGCAATTCTTAAATCTCCAGCAATCGTACTCCAATTAACTAAAGGTAACCCTGCACCTCCATCTGCTATTCCAACATTATGAGACATTTGGTTTATCATTTGCTGACCTATCCAGCTACCAACAACTATAATTATCCATCCTAATAATATTGCAAATTGAATTGACTTTGTGGTTTTTAATTTTAATCTAATTGTTTCGAAAATAAATAAAAGCATAATCAAAACATTGATTAGAATCATTAGCCCCATTCCAGCAAATAAAAGAGCATCAAAATTTGTGTTTTTATTATAATGTGATTGAACTCCTCTTGAAGCTTGATAAATAATAATACCAAACTCAATTAACAATGTCCATGAAACGATATTATTAAGTATGTTTTTCTTTCTTTTAGAAAAAGGATATAAAGTTATGAAGTATCCAAAAGTTAAGATATAAATCCCTCCTGATATTGAAAATTTTAAAGGCTTAGTCCACACGTTAGCACCCATTAAAGTTCTGTCATCTATAAAAAGACCTATTAAAGATATAAGACCAAAAACGAAATGAATTAAAACAATTGTATATAATATTGGACTCTGTTTTTTTACGGTGTTAAATATTTTTTTTAAGAACATTGTATCTTATTTTGTTTAGTTATTTTGATAATGAAAAAAAGAAGGAAACCAATAGGTCCAAACATAAATGTTAAGAAAAGACAAGGAGCGATTATTAATTGATGAATATTTAGTTTTTTGGATGCATTAAGCATCCACATACCTATAATAAGATCGAAAGCTAAGTAGTGGATCCAACCAGCTAAAACTGCATTTTCTTTTGTAAATAATTTCATAACAGAAGTAAGACTTCCAAAATCTGGCATACCATTAATTTTGATAGATAGAAATATGTATATGGCATAAATAAATGATAATATCAATGGGATTATCTTAAAGTTTATTAGATACTTAGTTACTTTCCATTTTGGTAAAAAGATCATCAAAATCCACATTAGTGTCGTAATTAAACCTGCTATAGAGAAAACTTGTGTAGGTGTCATGTCTTTTTTTGATTTTTATATTTATAAAATGTTGTTATAAAGAGTTCAATTATTGAAGTAAATACATTTTTAATAGTTCAATCATTTCTATAATTAATTTAAGAATCATTTTTATCATAAGAGCTGGTATTTTGTTTTACAACATCAAAACTAATGAGAGATACGTCTTTGAAAATTACACTTAAGTGTAGTTTTTATAAATGAGTAGATTTCCTATAACTATATTTTTTATTTTTACAACTACTCTTTAGGGTAGTTTTTTTAGAAATAGTATTTTTACCAAGTAATGAAGATTTAAAATTTATATGGCTAATGTTAATTCTTTTTTTAACTCTAAGAATACAGTCAGAGAGTTAACAAAAAATGTAATAGATCAAACAAGTAATTATATTGAGGCTATAAAAGCCTTTTCAAGGACTACTTACAGTAGTCTTTATGTTATTGATTATGAGAAAAAAGGATTTGATTATGTTTCAGATAACCCTTTGTTTTTATGTGGTCATTCTCCTGAAGAAGTTGAAGAAATGGGCTACGAGTATTATTTTAAATATGTACCTGAAGAAGATTTAGACTTATTGTTAACAATAAATACTGTTGGGTTTGATTTTTATGAAGCAATACCTATAGAAGAGCGTAAAGATTATACGATATCGTATGATTTTCTTTTAAAAACAAAAGAGGGGAAATCTATTTTAATTAATCAAAAACTAACTCCCATGTTTTTGAATGAAGAAGGAAAAGTATGGAAAGCTCTTTGTGTTGTTTCATTGTCAACCAAATCAAATTCGGGTAACATAACGATTTACAAAAATGGAAGTAATGTAATTTCTGAATATGATTTAAAAGCGAATCATTGGAGAACTTTAGAAAAAGTAAAACTGACTAATAGAGAAAAAGAAATAATACAATATTCTATAAGAGGTTATTCTATTAAAGAAATTGCAGAAAAAATATTTGTATCACCAGATACTGTTAAATTTCATCGAAAAAAACTTTTTGAAAAATTAGATGTTACCAATATAAGTGAAGCTATTAGATATGTAACCAATAATAAATTGTTGTAGTTTAATTACCATTTTCTTCTAACCTAAGCTCTTTCCATTTAAAGCTTCCATGATTAACAATTGACTGGAAATCTTTATGAATTTGATCAATATAATCAGGGTCGTTTTTATCTTGTTCAGTAGCAAGTTTGGTTTTTAATTCAAGTTCTTTTAAACGACCGCGTGTTTCACCATAAATAACCCATAATTCTTTGTGGTTGTAAAACCCGTCACAAGCAGCAAATATTGTACTAGATGCACTAAAAAATAGCGTTAAAATTTTAATAATAGTTCTATATTCTTTAAAGTCATCACCTACTGCAACTAAAAAAGTAATTAAAGCAGATGAAATAGCAATACTTATATAAATTCGAAATGAGTTTTTCTTGTTTCTTTTAGCTCGACTAGATGAAAATTCAATCATTTTTGAAATTTCTTGTTGTAAAATTTCAAATCGAGAAAGTGTTTTATTCATAGCTAATTAATTCTTTTTCAAACATATTTAAAAAAAGAAAAAGAACAAAATAAAAAGTTAAAGTTTTGTAGATTAATTACAAACCTTACAATCGTCTTTATCTTTAACTTTACCAACTAACTTTCCGTTTTCATTTAAAACAAATCCGCAGCAATCCATAAACCCTTTAGCAATAAGTTTACGAGCACGTTGAATTTGTGATTTTGTTGTTGGTAAACTTTGTTTTAACTGGTCAGCAACCTCTTGTTGTTTTAATCCTTTAATATCTGATAAAAATAATGGGTCTCGATATTTTTTTGGCAAACTTTGTAAGATTCCTTGTAAACAATCTTTTTCAGTATGTGAATGCTCTTCTATTTTCGTTTCAGTTTCAAAATTAGCTAATTCGAATGTTTTATTAGTGCTTTTAAAATAATCCATAATAGAATTACGAGCGATAGTGAAAATCCAAGATTTTAATTTTGTTAGATCTTTTAAAGTATGAAGTTTCGTGTGGATTTTAATAAAAGTATCTTGTAAAATATCGTCCGTAACAGCTTTGTCTTTTACTTTACTTAAAATAAAAAACTGAACGTCTTTAGCGTATTTTGTCCAAACTTGATTTGTAGTCATTTTTAATACAGCATAAAACAGAAATTATTCTTTTATAAATTTAAGAATAATTTCTGTTATAGTTAACAAATAGATGGTTTAACAATTGCAATTATTACAAGAACAATTTTCGCAAGTACAATTCGCGCAATTTCCTGTTTTACATCCGTCGCAATTACAAGTACATTGATTTTTATATTTCATAATATTTAATTTTTAAATTCATAAAGTAGACTTAAATAAGTTTAAAAAGATGCATTTATTCTGAAAAATATTTTTGTAATTCTTTTCTAATAGGAATTGGTTTAATGGGAGATATATCTGCTCCTCCAGTATTTCCTTTAGGAACCCAAATTTTTGTGAAGAAGATTGAAGCTATAATTCGAGTAATCTGTCCAAAAACTTCTTTACTATTTTTAGTTTTTAAACCGAAAGCAAACATTTTTATATGTGATAGAGTGTGACGGTATAGGTGTTTTTGACCTAAAATATAAGCATTTTCTAAATGATAAAAAGACACTTTAAAACGCTTGTTTTTAAGTGCCTTTTTAGCTAATTGTAATTGATTATAAAATTCTTGCTTACGTTGTAGTTTAGTCATGATTTTTATAAGTAGACTAAACTTTTAAGTAAAAAGATGCAATTAATGAACTTTTATTAATTTTATATCAAATATTAAAACAGAACCGCCAGGGATACCTGAATGATTTTTGCTACCATAACCTAACTTAGAAGGAATTAATAAAACACCTTCGCCACCTTCTTTAAAATATGTAATTCCTTCAGTCCACCCTTTAATAACTCGTTGTAAATTAAATTTAATACCAGAAGAGTTTTGATCAAAAATTTTTCCATCTATATAATACCCTTTATATGCTACAGTAACGTCTGAAGTACTTGTAGGGTTATTTCCAGAACCTTCTTTTGTAATGATATAGTATAAACCTGAATTACTTTTTTTAGCAGTTAAATTATTTTTAGTTAGATAAGTAATAATATCAGCTTCATTTTTAGCATCATAATTAATGTCATCATCATTAGAACAAGATAAGAAAGCCGAAAAGAAAGCGAAAAGAAGTGTTATTTTTTTCATTTTATATTAAGTTTAGATTGCGAATATAATACAAAATTTAGTTCACTTTTACTCCGTTTATGTAAGTTTCTATTACTTTTGTTTTCGGTATTTTTTCACCTTCAATTTTCATGATGTCATTTTCCAAAATCACAAAATCAGCAACTTTACCAATCTCGATACTTCCTTTTTCGTTTTCTTCGAAATTTGCATAAGCATTCCAAATAGTCATTCCTTTTAAAGCATCTTTTCTTGATAAGGCATTTTGCATTTGAAATCCTTTTTCAGGATATCCTTTTAAGTCTTTTCTTATAGTTGCCGCATAAAAAGTATATAACGGACTCACGTTTTCAATAGGAAAATCAGTTCCTAAAGCTACTTTTCTGTATTGTTTTAATAATTTGCTGTAGGCGTAAGCTCCTTTTATTCTTTCAGAGCCAACACGATCTTCTGCCCAATACATATCTGAAGTTGCATGTGTTGGTTGTATTGAGGGTAACACATTTTTAAAATGATGAAAATCTTTTGCATCAACTATTTGAGCGTGTTCAATTCTCCAACGTCTATCTTTTTTGTTTTTTAAAACTTTATCGTAAGTTTTTAGCATTACATAATTGGCAGAGTCGCCAATAGCATGGGTATTCATTTGATATTCAGAATCGGCAATTCTTTTGGCTAAATTTTGAAGATTATCATAAGAATTTACCAACGCTCCGAAATGTCCTTTTTTATCAGAATATTCATCTTTTAAAGTTGCTCCGCGAGAACCTAAAGCTCCATCAGAATATACTTTTACAGAGCGTACATTTAAACGATTAGTTTTTACAATACCTTTATTTAAGTAATAATGTAAATTTTTTTTGTTGTTAGAAATCATTGCGTAGATACGCATTTTTAAATCGCCTGTTTGTTGTAAACTATCAATTAACTCAATTACTTGTTTGTCTAAACCGGCATCATCAACTGTTGTTAATCCTACATTGAAACAAATTTTTTGGGCATCTTTTAATGCTTGTATCTGTTCTTTTTTAGTAGGTTGAGGTACTTTTATAAAGTTCATGGCATTATCAATCAATACTCCTGTAAGCTTTCCGTCTTTTTTAATAAATTCTCCACCATCTATTTTAGAATCAATAGAAATTTTAGCTAAATCAATTGCCGCTTGATTTACTAACATTGCGTGTCCGTCAATTCTTCGAATAGCAACTGGAATGTTAGGAAAAATACTATCTAATTTTTCTTTTGTTGGGTATTCTTTAACTTCCCAATCGTTTTGATCCCAACCACGACCAGTAATAAAAGAAGTGTTTTTTTCTTTCTGAAAAGCAACTAATTTTTTTAATACCTCGTTATAGCTTTTGGTACCAGTTAAATCTACTTTTTGTTGTTGTAAACCTAATCCGTAAAAATGACAATGAGCGTCTATAAAACCAGGATATATTGCTTTGTTTTTTGCATCAATTATATTATTTGAACTGAATTTTTTTAAAATTTCATTTTTAGATCCAACACCTATAAATTTTCCGTTTTTTATTGCAAAACTTTCTTTTTTAGAAAAAATACTATCAACCGTATATACATTTGCATTAATAACTATTAAATCAGAATCTTGTTTTTTACATTTTGTAAATAATCCGATAGTAAAGAAAAGTATAAGTATTTTTTTCATGTGTTTGTTTTACTTTTTATTATTGAGTGTAAATTAAGTAAGCAATGTATAGTAATAGAAATTGAAGAGGTATGCGTACAATT
The DNA here is from genome assembly GCA_020631475.1 of Tenacibaculum sp. GTDB lineage: Bacteria > Bacteroidota > Bacteroidia > Flavobacteriales > Flavobacteriaceae > Polaribacter. The sequence goes on from JAHDHE010000003.1 coordinate 48,280, forward strand.
GCTATTTTTTTTGAACCAATAGCGGGTTTTTCTCTAAAAACATCCCAAATATGAATAGGTAAAAAAACAACCATTAAAATAAACATTGCAATAGCTGCTTGTTTATTTGTTTTATTAATTAATAACCCAATACCAATTGCAAGTTCAAAAAAACCAGCAATATAATTTATAGCTAATTTTGGTAAGAAATTAGGAATAAAACGATTAAAAATTTTTGGTTTTATAAAGTGCATTATACCTGCAAAAACAAAAAAAGCACCAAAAAGTATTCGTAATATAAGTATTAAAATATCCATACAATATAGGTTTAAAAGTTTTCTTTTTTATAAATAACCCAAGCCCAACCTATAAATAAAAACTGAACAGCTATTCTAATATACGCAGCAGTTTTAGATCCGATAGCAGGAATTTCTTTAAAAGCATCCCAAATATGAATTGGCATAAAAACAAGCATCATTAAGAAAATTCCGTAAGCAGATTTTTTTTGATATCCTTTTATAAAGAGCCCAATACCTAATAGTATTTCTATAATTCCTGAAATATAATTTACTGTTAATTTAGGTAAGAAATCAGGAATAAAACCATTGTAGAATTCTGGTTTATTAAAATGATTGAAACCTCCGTAGATTAAGAAAATTGCTAGTGATATTTTTAAAGATATGTAAACGTATTTCATGTTTAAGGTTTTAATGTTTCGTTATTGTATAAATATTTATCCATTAAATAAACAATACTGGTCATAGATGCGCTACCTAATTCGAGTTCACGTTTGTTTACTTTGTCAAACGTATCGGTAGCAGCGTGGTGATAATCGAAATAACGTTGTGAGTCTGGTCGGTAACCAACTAAAGTTACGTGATCGTCTTTTAACGGACCAATATCAGCACCACTACCACCAGCAGTAATATCATGCAATCCGTATGGAGCTAAGAGTTTTTTCCAGCTTTGTAATAATTTTCTATTTTTCTCATTTGCGTCTATTGAAAAACCTCTTGGAGTATGTCCGCCAGCATCCGACTCTAAAGCTCCAATATGTAATTCACCGTGCTTTTTTGCTAAACGAGCATATTCTGTAGCACCACGTAAACCGTTTTCTTCATTCATGAAAAATACAATACGAATGGTGTTTTTTGGTTTGATGTTATTCTTTTTTAAAAGGTAAGCTACTTCTAAAGATTGTACAATTCCTGTACCGTCATCGTGTGCACCATCACCTAAATCCCAAGAATCTAAATGCCCACCTATTACTAATATTTTATCAGGATTTTCACTTCCTTTTATTTCACCAACTACATTATGGGATGGAGCATCTGGTAACGTTTTGCAACTTTGCTTAAAGAAGAATTTTAAGTTTGGACTTTCTTTTAAATGCTTGCTTAAATTTTCTGCTGCTCTAGAACTAATAGCGGCTGTTGGAATATATTCTGATTTAGGAATATCTCCGTAACCCATAGAGCCAGTATGAGGATAATCGTCAATTCCGTTAGTCATAGAACGAACAATTACTGCTTTAGCCCCAAATTTACCTACAGTTGCAGCTCCTCCGTAACGTTGTCCAACACAACCACCATAAGCTCTAAAAGTATTGATTAATGTATTGTCGAAAGCACCGTTGAAGAATACAATTTTATCTTTTGCTTTTTCTCCAAGACTTTTCGCTTCTTCAAGACTTTTTACTTCGATAATTTCAGCAGTAATACCTTCTTTAGGAGTAGCAATAGATCCTCCTAAAGCACATACAGGAACATTAATTTTTTCTCCATTAAAGGTGTAATTGGCAACTTCTTTTTCGCCACGAACCCAATGCGGAACCATAACGGGTTGTAACCAAACAGAATCTAATCCCACTTCTTTCATTAATTTTTCGCTCCAAATAACCGATTTAGCAGCCCCTTCAGATCCGGACAACCTGCTACCTATATTAGTTGTTAAATCACGTAACCATTCATAAGATTTTCCTTTAGTTAACGCTGTGTTAAAGATGTGTTTTATTTGAGTTGAATCTTTCTTGTAATCTATTGAAGTAGTTACAATAGGTGTTGCTGTTTTTTTTTCAGTACTACAAGAAAACAATAAAAAAATAGCAATAATAAGTGGTGTGTAAAACTTTGTCATTTATGGTTCTATTTTAAGAACCATAAATGTAAGTTTTATATTTTTAATTTTAGAAAAGAGAATCAAATTTCCAAGTTAAACCAGCCATAGCTTGAAAACCTTGAACGTTAAAATTGGTAAATCTTTGATAATTGTTATTTAATACGTTTTTTAAGTTTAAAAATGCAGAGAATGAATCGTTAAAGTGATAACCTCCATTAAAATTTACATCGAAATAACTTTCTAAATTAATAGTTGTGTAAGTTTGAGCAGGTAAAGCATTATATAACTTCCCTTTTCGTTCTCCAACAAAGAAAAAATTAGCGCCAGCAAACCATTTATCAGTTTTGTAGGTTCCGAATAATTCTCCTTTTATATTAGGAGCATTCCATGGTTCTTGTTGATTTGTTAAAGTGTATTGATTAAACTGCGCATTTATACCAACAGTTAAATTTTTAATTCCATTAAAAGCAGCTTCACCGAAGAATGATACTAATTTTATATCATCATATTCTGTATTAAATGAATTTCCGTATTCATAACCTAATAAAGAAAAAGCATTTGTTCCTGTAGTATTTGTTCCGTCTGACTTTGATTGATTTAAAGCAAAAAACTGATTGTTTTCAATATCTGCATAACTGGCTTTAAAATTATAACTAAACTGAGCATCTAATTTTCCTCTTATACCTGCAAAAGCATTATACTTTTTGTTGGTTTGAAGTATTTTTTGTGTAGGCGAAATAAACGGGTTTTTATCAGCAAGTGATTGGTAAGTGTTGGTTTCTAAATCACCAGAAGCTCCAATAAATACATTTGCAAAATCTTTTACAATAGGATAGGATATTTCTATATCTGGATATATAAAAAAGTTATTGTTTTTGTTTTCTAAATCTAAAGTAAAATAGGTTTTAGCTCCAAGTTGTATTGCTAAATCTTGTACATTAAATTTATAGGTTGGTTGTAATCCGATGGTAAAAAAACTGTGTTTTAATTCATTTTGGTTTGAATAAGATTTTTCGAATTTACCACCTAAATAACTTAAGGTTGTTTTGATGTATAAATCGTTTAATTGACGATGAAAATTGTCTAACGGAAATTTAAATGTAGCATCAGTATCAATTAAAAATTCACTACTACTTAACACATCAGAAAAATAGTTTATCAATCCGTTTGCTTCTTCTAAATATGAGTCATCAAAATTAATGTTTCCAAAAATTTTAAACGAATTATAGGCTTGTTCTTCTTCTATAGCACTTATTGCAGCATTAGTAAAAGCAATATTTGTTGGTAAACCATACCAATTGTTTTTATTTCGCTCTGCATTTAAACCAGCTTTCCAATTAAAGTAGCGTTCTTGTTGAGCATAAAATAAATTTAAATTGGCATTGTAATAGGTACTACTCAGTTTTGTATTTTCAACAGGATCTACCGATAATAAAAATTTTACGTGCGCTCCAAATTCGCTATTATAACTTTCGTTACGCCTTACATAGGCTTCTAAAAAAGGAGTTATTTTATTACCAAAACCTAAAGAAAGATAGTTAGGGTATAACTTTTCTCTTTTGCCTAAATCTACCTTTTTCATAGTTCCGCTTTTGGGAATAAAGGTAGAAGCAACAGGAACAGAGAATATTTGATACTCTAATTCTTTTTTTTGAGTTTCTTTAGTGTGTTTAATTATAGGTTTTTGTTTTATTTTAAAAGCATCAGTAATTTTAGGAACGTATGATGTTACTACATTTACAACTTCTGTTTTTATAATAGTGTCTTTCGCTTTTTCGGGTACCTTTTTTTCTTGAGCATTTGCAATTGATATTACTAATACAGCAAGTAAAACTATGTGCTTCTTCATCGATTTAATCATTGAGCGTTTTTTTAGTTTTGGGTATTTACTGATTCGTTTGTTTTAGCTTCTTTATTTTTTATGTTTCGAAGTTCGTTTTTGGCTTCTTCTAATACATCTTTATATTGGGTAAAGTTTTTAATAATATTCTCTAAAATATATGTTGCTTGGTAGGCGTCTTTTAAAGCATAGTAATTTTTAGCCATGATAATATAACTTTTTACACCCCAGTATTTATAAGAAGAATAGTTGGCAATTAAATCTTGAATTGCTTTGTTAGAGGTTTCATAATCTTTATGATCATTTAAAAAGAAAGCGTTGTAGTACAAACTTTCGGCTTTTAATTCGCCTGTTGCTTTTTTACTAACTTCGTTAAAAAACTCTTCAGCAGTTAAATAATCATCCGATTTAAATGAAGAACGAGCTATAATTACTTTAGCATCTTCAATAACATTTGTATCAACTTTACCGTTACTTAATACTTTTTCTGCGTATGAAATAGCATTTGCATACTTTTTATTATTGTAATAACCTTTCATTAAATTACTTTGTGCAAAAATGATATTTTGCGGGTAATTTGCCTCTTTTTCTAATTGCTCTAGAACTTGCATTCCGTTATTCCAATCTTCTTTTTCTAAATATATTTTAGATAATTTAGCTAAAGATTCTTCGGAGAATTCACTTTTGTTTTGACTAATAACATAAGAATAATGCGGAATAGCATTATCAAACTGATTAATGTTGTTGTACGATTGAGCTAAATAAAAATGAGCTTTTAAAGCATTAACACCATTAGGAAATCCTTGTAAGTATTTATTAAATCCTTCTATGGCTCTATTTGTATTGTTTTCTAAAAATTTGTTTTCAGCAGATTGATAAGTTGCATTGTCAAGCTCAGCATCTGTAACATTTACAAATTTTACATTTTTAACCCACGCAGCATATTCATCAACTTTACCAATATCTATATATACATTTTTAACATTGGTAACAGCTTGTTTTGCTTCGTTAGAGTTTGGATGTTTAGCAACTATTTCTTTATACTTTTCTAAAGCTTTTTGATTGTTATTATTACTATAATACAATAAACCTTGACGTAAAAGAACATTAGGTACGTAGTTACTATTTGAGTGATTTAATAATAGCTTGTTATAAGTTTCTTGAGATTTATTTGTACTGTTTATAGTAGTATAAGTTGTAGCTAATTGAAACAAAGCATCGTCTTGTAGTTGAGAATCTTTATAATTACTAATAAGCGTTTTTAAACTTTCTATTTTAGATGAATTGTCGCCCATATATCCATTACTCATTGCTATTTGGTATTGTGCATAATCTGAACCAACACCACCTTCTTGCACCACTTTTTTGTATGCTTTAATTGCTTTAGTATAATTTTTTGAAGCATAAAAAGAATCACCTAAACGATTAGAAGCATCATCATTTAAATCATTTTCATCTAGCTTTTTATCTAAAAATAGCTGAAAATGTTTTGCAGCATCGTTGTATTTTTTTAATTTAAAATAAGTATATGCAATATTGTAATCTAGCTTTTTTATTTCTTCAATATCATCTTTGGTTATTAGTAAAAAACTAGCGAGTGCTTCTTGATAATTTCCTAATAAGTAATCGGTTTCTGCTAACCAAAAAGTTCCTTTATTATTTATCGATGTATTTTCTGATAATGTTGCATTGTAAAAATATGGTTTAGCTTCTTTTAGCTTATTTTCATTAAAAAGTTGAATTCCCCTGTATAAAGAAACTTCGTTTGCTAAGTTTTTGTTTTCAGGTGTTTTTGTAGTGTTTAAATAATCTAGCGCACCTTGATAATCTTGTTGATGTAAATAAGAGGTGATTAATAAATTGCTTATTTCAGCTGAATTATGAGACGTAGGATACTTAGCTAAAAAACCTTTTAAAACATCCGGAACACTTTCGTATGGGTTTCCTTGTTCGTAACTTAATTTTGCATAGTTTAACGAAGCACCTTCGGTAATTTTAAGATCAAATTCCATTTCGCTAGCATTTTTAAATGCATTTAAAGCTTCTGGCTTTTTCTGTAACTCTAAATAACATTCCCCTAAATGATAGTATGCATTTTGAGCAACTTTATTATTTCCGCCTATAATTTTATTAAAATTACTAATAGCTTGTTCATAATCTTTTTGTTTGTAATAAGCATATCCCAAATAATAATAATCGGTGTTAGTCCATTTACCTCTTTTACCTTTAAAAGCTTTTAAATACGGAATCGATTTCTCATATTTTTGAAGGTTAAAATAACTTTCTCCAATAATTTTTGAAACTTGAGAGATTTCTTTTTCGTCTTTAGATGTTTCTAAAAGTTTTTCTCCAATTTGAACAGATTTATCAAAACGACCAGCTTTAAAACTAATATCTAAAATGTAGTAATTTGCTTTTGCTTTATAGGTAGCATCGTTTGCTAACTGACTTAAATTATCTTCAGCCTCTCCAAAATTTTCTTGTTTGTAAGCTATAAATCCATAATAATAACGAGCATCATTACCATAAATAGGATTTCCTAATAATGTTTGAAAACGAGATTTTGCATCCTTTAAATAATTAGAAACCAACAAAGCATATCCCATTTTATAGTTCAACTCATTTTTTTCTTTTTGAGTTAACAACTTTTCATTTACTTTTTGATACCATTTTAACGCGTGCGCAGCTTTTCTGTTAGCAAAATAATAGTTACCTACATTTAAAAAAGCTTTCTCGGTTTTATTATTATAAGGGTGATTTTTAACAAAATCAATCACCTTATTATCAGCATCATCTTGAATCAGTTTTACAGCAGACATAGCATCATAATAATCAGCATCTGCTTTTAAGTTTTTATGATTTTCTGACTCTTTAGATACTTTAATAAATAGCTGTTGAGCAGCAGCATAAGCTTTATTATTGTATAGTCTAATAGCTTTGTGATAATTTGCACTAATATCAGAGTTAATAGCTGTTTTTTGAGCTATCATCGATGTTGAAAAAGCTAATAAGAATAATAAATAATAGCTCTTTTTATAACAAATAAATTTCATATTTTTTAGTTATCTAGAAAGTATAACGTTCGTTTTTTATTTTTGTTGGGAGACTTTGCATCAAAAGTAATAAATGTTATAGAATTACATAATAAAATTTTAGATTTGTAAAAACCAATAGATTTATGGAAAGCCCTGTTTTACATCTTGAAAATGCTGATATTTATCAGCAAGATTCTTTAGTATTATCAAAAATTAATTTTACTTTAAATAAAGGTGATTTTTATTATTTGATAGGAAAAACAGGAAGTGGAAAAAGTAGTTTGCTTAAAACTTTATATGGTGATTTAAGATTGCAACGTGGTTTAGGAACAATTGTAAACTTCGATTTAAAAAAAATGAAAGAAAAAGACATTCCTTTTTTAAGAAGAAAATTAGGAATTGTTTTTCAGGATTTTAAATTATTAAATGATAGAAATGTTTTTGATAATTTAGAGTTTGTGCTAAAAGCTACTGGATGGAAGAATAAGACTGATATGAAAAATAAAATTTATGAGGTCTTAGATAAAGTAGGAATGAAAGAGAAATACTACAAAAAAACTTTCGAACTTTCTGGAGGAGAACAACAACGTGTTGCTATTGCAAGGGCTTTATTAAATGATCCTGAATTAATTTTAGCAGATGAACCTACAGGTAATTTAGATCCTAAAACTTCACTAGAGGTAATGGAGTTATTAAATGAAATTCATAAAAGTGGTAAAACAATTTTAATGGCAACTCACGATTATCAACTAATTGTTAAGTTTAAACAAAAAACTCTTAAGTGCGAAGGAGGAGAGTTGTTTGAAGTAGTTCAACAAGCAATATAAATAAACCCACTCCAAACAAATGAAGTGGGAAAATTGCTATGAAAAACTATGAAAGAGAAGCTCTGCTGATGCTCCTCTGTAAAATTAGTACGTTACATATAAGCAAGCCTTACATAAAACAGTAATTTTAACATATTTTTATAAAAACAAAAAAAATCCTGAGGAAAACTCAGGATTAATTATTTTTTGTAAAGAATATTTTTAGATATCTAAAGCTGAATTATTATTCTTCACAGCTTCTGCAGATGCAGTTAAATGCTCTTTTTCTGCATCAGATAAATTAATATTAACGATTTTTTCAATTCCGTTTTTACCTAATACTACTGGTACACCGATACATAAATCAGACAAACCGTATTCACCATCTAATAAAGCAGAACAAGGAAATATTTTCTTAGTATCACAAGCAATTGCTTGCACCATTCCAGAAACAGCAGCACCAGGTGCATACCAAGCAGAAGTACCTAATAAACCAGTTAATGTAGCTCCACCAACTTTAGTATCTTGCTTTACTTGTTCTAATCTTTCTTCTGATAAAAATTCAGAAACAGGTACAGAATTACGAGTAGCTAAACGAGTTAAAGGAACCATTCCTTTATCAGAGTGACCACCAATAACCATTCCGTCAACATCAGAAATAGGAGCTTCTAAAGCTTCAGCTAAACGGTACTTGAAACGAGCAGAATCTAAAGCTCCACCCATACCGATAATTCTATTTTTAGGTAATCCAGTTGTTTTATGAACTAAATAAGTCATTGTATCCATAGGATTAGAAACAACAATGATAATTGTGTTTGGAGAATGCTCTATTAAACTAGCAGAAACCATTTTTACGATACCAGCATTAATACCTAATAACTCGTCACGAGACATACCAGGCTTACGTGCAATACCAGAAGTAATAACACAAACATCAGACCCTGCAGTTTTGCTATAATCTCCAGTAGTTCCTGTAATTTTAGTATCAAAACCATTTAAAGAAGCAGTTTGCATTAAATCCATTGCTTTACCTTCAGCAAAACCTTCTTTAATATCTACTAATACAACTTCTGATGCGAAATTTTTAATAGCAATGTACTCTGCACAACTTGCACCTACAGCACCTGCTCCTACAACTGTTACTTTCATTTTATATTTTTTTTAATTGTGATGATTAATTTAAGATGCACAAAAATAGCGATTTGGCTAGGTATATAAAAGAAAACCTCATTGAAATTTCAACGAGGTTTTTTATGTTTTAAGTTTGATGATTTTATCTAAAGCTAAAAGCGATACCAGCATTAACTGAATTGTACTCTTGCATGGTATAACTTCCAAATATTTTAAAGAAACCTAAACTTAAACGTGTACCAATAGTTGCGTTAAAACCACCAGCACTTGTGTTTAAAGATAGTGGGTTATTACCTAAGTTTACTGATCTAGATATAGAAGGAACTGTATTTGTTTTATAGGTAGCAATAAAATCACTATCAGCTTTCATGTTTAATGTCGTGCTACCTCCATTATAACCCACTCCTCCATAAAAATTAATAATAGGAAAGTTAATTGAAGCAATAGCCTGTATAGTATATGAATTTAGTTTAAACTCGGTAAGTGCATTTGTAGCTTTAATTTCTCCATCTATATTACCAATCGTATAATCAACATTCATATTCGTATAAGCTGCTAATAAAGATACATGTAATGGTAATTTATCTAAAGGACCAAACCAACTGGTAATTTCTTTCTTAAGCCCTATACCAAACAAGCCTCCTTTAACATCATCATTACCAACTTTTGGCACATAACGTAACATGGCTTCAAGTTTAAAAGGTAAACCTAACCCTACTTGAATAGAAGGGGCAGGAACAGCACTTGCTGGTAAGTCTTCTTTCGCTCCTTTAGGCATTGTAAAGTTAGCTTTTACTTCTTGACCATCTACTGTAGTAGTGTATTCTAATTCAGCTGGAGTAATTGATTCACTACCTGCAAAAGTAGCAGATGTAGTAACTCCATTTGTTACTTTTGTCTTGTTAGATAATCCTAAATTTGCAATAGTAAACATCTCATCTTTTGAAGGGATGAATGAAGCATTTGCTGCAATAGTAATATCAAAACCAAATTTTTTATGAACTTTAGCTGTATGATACCAACCACTATTCATACTATATATTAAACCATTCATAGCAGGTTTAATATATGCACTTGTTAATTTTGTAGCATCTTCTTTAGCAAGAAGAATTGATTCGAAATCTTGAGCTTTTGTATTAATTACAAATGCTAAAAGAGTAAATAATGATAAAGTGATTTTTTTCATATTACAAGGTTGTTATTTTATGCAAATGTATAAAAAACTAAGGATTACTCTAATTAAAAAGAGGCTGCTTTTTCAGACAGCCTCTTCAATATAAATTTTATAAATAAATGTAAACCTATTTTAGGACGACGCATTTAAAATTATATGTGGAACTTTTTCTACATCCCAATCAATTACCAAACCTCCTGCGAGAGATTTTGCTATTTCTGGCCCATATAGATATTCACATAAATACAATGCCGCTTCAAAAGATTTTGCACCTCCAGCTGAAGTTATATACTTTCCATCATGAACAAACAGTACATCTTTACGAATATCTAAGTCTGGAAACATTGTTCTCATTTTATCAATATCAGAAGGAAATGTTGTAGAAACTTTTCCGTTTAAAATTCCTGCTTTTGCTAATACAAAAGCACCATCGCAATGCGAGGTTACAAACTGAGCTTCTTTATCTACTCTCTTTACAAAATCTATTAATTCCTTATTTTCTAAATCAGAATCTAAATGATGTTCTGCACTCGGAACTACCAAAATATCAATTTTTGGTAAACTATCTTTTAGGTAATTAAAATCTGGTAAAATTCTCATTCCTTCAAAAGTAGTAATCGGTTTATCGGTATTTGCAACCGTAAAAACATTCATCGGTTTAATCCCTTTTCTAAAAATAGTATGCTGAAAAATATCAAACGGAGCAGTTAACTCGGTATTAAATGTTCCGTCCATAATTAAAAAAGCAACGTTGTATCTATTGGGTTTTATCTCAGGGAATACCTTTTTAACTACCATTTCTTTTTTTACCTCTTTCTTTTTTGTCGTCGAATTACAACTTATCAATAACAATAATGCAAATATGTATCCTAGGTACTTCATAAATTCAATTTTAAAATTGTTTAAAAATATTCATTTTGCTTCTTTTCTGTTTGAATTAAGAAATGTTTTTTCTGCTTTAACATTTTATTATGACTCACTTCCTTGCTTATATTCTTAAATTCGAATCGTCAAACTTTTTAATTTATACATAATGACTAAAAGAATAGTATCGAAAATACTTGTTCTTTTTTTCTTTTTTGGTATTTCTACTCAAATAGAAGCACAGCGAAAAAAAAGAAAAAAAGGTAAACAAGCAGAAACTACAAAACCAAAAACTAAACCTTCAAAGAAAAAAGGAATAAAACCTTATAAAGAAGTAGTTACGAAAAAACACACTACTGATGATGGTTTGTTTAAAATACATCGTAAAAATCAACAATATTTATTTGAAATTCCAAATTCTTTATTGAATAGAGAAATGTTAATGGTTACTCGAATTGCCAAAACTGCAAACGGAATTGGCTTTGGAGGTGGTAAACAAAATACACAAGTATTGCGTTGGGAAAAGAAACACAAGAAAATTTTACTTCGTGTGGTTTCTTATAATGTTGTTGCCGATTCAATTTTACCAGTACATGAAGCTGTAGTAAATTCTAATTTTGAACCTATTTTATATTCTTTCCCTATTAAGGCTTTTAACAAAGACACAACTGCTACGGTTATTGATGTTTCTCCATTATTTACTAGTGATGTAAAAGCTATTGGTTTTCCGCAAAGAAGAAGAAAGCAATATAAAATTTCTAAAATGGATAAAAACCGTTCTTATATAGAGCGTATTACTAGTTATCCTAAAAACATAGAAATGCGTCATGTAAAAACGTATGTTTCGAGTGCACCGCCTTCAAACAAAAGTGTAGGATCTGTTTCTATGGAATTAAGTAATTCTATGATTTTGCTTCCTGAAAAACCAATGAAGCGTCGTTATTTCGATCAACGTGTTGGATGGTTTGCTCGATCTCAAACAGATTATGGTTTAGACGCTCAAAAAAGTAAATCGGTAAAATATTTAGACCGATGGAGATTAGAGGTTAAAGATGAAGATATTGAAAAGTTTAAAAGAGGTGAATTAGTTGAACCTAAAAAACCTATTGTTTATTACATAGACAGAGCCACACCTAAAGTGTGGAGAAAATATATTAAACAAGGAATTGAAGATTGGCAAGTAGCCTTTGAAGCAGCTGGATTTAAAAATGCAATTATTGCTAAAGATCCGCCAAGTAAAGAAGAAGATCCTGATTGGAGTCCTGAAGATGTTCGTTATTCTGTAGTTAGATATTTAGCTTCTCCTATTCCGAATGCTAACGGACCTCACGTAAGCGATCCTCGTTCGGGAGAAATTCTTGAATCTGATATTAATTGGTATCATAATGTTATGACATTATTACATAACTGGTATTTTATTCAAACTGCTGCTATAAATCCAGAAGCAAGAACAAACAAGTTTAAAGATGAAATTATGGGACGTTTAATACGTTTTGTTTCTGCTCATGAAGTAGGTCATACCATCGGATTACCTCATAATATGGGAAGTTCTGTAGCGTATCCAGTAGATTCTTTACGTTCTGCTAGTTTTACAAAAAAGTTTGGAACCGCGCCTTCAATCATGGATTATGCTCGTTTTAACTATGTTGCACAACCAGAAGATAAAGGAGTAGCTTTAATGCCTAATATTGGACCTTACGATAAATATGCTATTAATTGGGGGTATCGTCCAATATTAAATACTACTGCAAAAGGAGAAAAAGCTACTTTAAACAAATGGATTTTAGACAAAGCTAATAGTCCTTTATACAGATTCGGTCATCAACAGGTTAGAAATGTAATTGATCCTAGTTCGCAAACTGAAGACTTAGGAAATGATGCCGTAAAAGCAAGTGAATACGGAATTAAAAACCTTAAAAGGATACTACCTCGTTTAGAAGAATGGACTACAGAAACTGGAGAAAATTACGAGGAATTAAACACCATGTACAGACAATTGCTAGGGCAGTTTAATAGATATATGGGACATGTTAGTTCTAATATTGGTGGAGTTTATGAGCATTACAAAGCTGTCGGACAAGACGGTGCTGTATATACTCATGTTGATAAAAATCATCAAAAAAAGGCATTACGCTTTGTAAATACACAATTGTTTGCTACCCCTAATTGGTTAATTGATAAGAATATTATTGAAAAAACACAATTTTCTGGTTCAGGAGAACGTATTCGTAATCTTCAAGTAAATACATTAAATCGTATTTTAAAAACTGGTCGTATGACTCGTTTAGTAGAAAACGAAACGCTTAACGGAACTAAAGCATATACTTTATTAAATATGATGACAGATTTACGTAAAGGTGTTTGGTCTGAATTATATTCATATAAATCGATAGATGCTTACAGAAGAAATTTACAAAGAGCTTATTTAGATCGTTTAGATTTTTTACTTAACAAAGCTAAGAATCAAAAAGGCACAAATAATGGTGGCTATTTTAAACAAACAGCTGTAAACATTAGTCAATCTGATATTAAACCAGTTGTAAGAGGTGAATTAAAGCGTTTACAAAGAGATATTAAGCGTGCTTTACCTACTGCTAAAAACACCTTAACAAGGTACCATTTACAAGATGCTTCAGATAGAATAAAACATATTTTAGATCCTAAATAATTTTTAAAAACGGTAATCTTTAAGATTGCCGTTTTTTTAATCTATTTTACATTCTTTATATTTACTCTTCAAACAACCAAACAAACCATGAAACGTTACTTAATCCTATTTTTCATTGTTGCATTCTCTTTATTAAGCTGTTCAAAAAAAGAGACTGTAGAAACATCAAAAGAAGACACCTACGTCCAAGGCAATTTCAATAAAGAGGAAGTGCAAATTACCATGAGAGATGGAACAAAACTCCACACTACTATTTACTCTCCAAAAGATACCAGTAAAGTATATCCTATTTTATTGCAACGTACTCCATATAGCTGTAGACCTTATGGTAAAGATCAATTCAGAAAAAAAATTGGTCCAAATCCTATTTTAATGAAAGAAGGAAACATTATCGTATATCAAGATGTTCGTGGTCGTTGGATGAGTGAAGGTGTATATGACAATATGCGTGCTTACATTCCAAATAAAACAGAAAAACAATCTGACGAAACAACAGATACTTACGACACTATTGATTGGTTGGTGAAAAACATAAAAAACAATAATGGAAAAGTGGGTACTTGGGGAATTTCGTACCCTGGACATTACGCAACTGTTTCTACTATTGATGCACACCCTGCTTTAAAAGCAGCATCACCTCAAGCATCTATTGGAGATTTCTTTTTTGATGATTTCCACCACAATGGTGCGTTTTTATTGAGCTATTTTAAAGCTATTTCGTTATTTGGAACCTACAAAGATCAACCAACAGATTCTGCGTGGTATTCTTTTCCTGAGATGAAAACGCAAGATCAATATCAGTTTTTCTTAGACAATGGTCCGTTAAAAAACTTAAACCAATATTTTCAATATGATAAATTAGATACCAAAACTGCTGAGAGTAAGAATCGTATTGATGATTTCTTTTGGAAAGAAATTGTTGAACATCCTAATTACGACTCTGTTTGGAAAAGTAAAGGAATTATACAGCATTTAAACAAAGTACCTTCTACTGTAGCAACCATGGTTGTTGGTGGTTGGTTTGATGCTGAAGATTTATATGGCCCATTAGAAACTTATAAAAATATTGAAAAACATCAACCAAACAATTACAATACATTGGTTTTTGGACCTTGGGATCATGGTGGATGGTCGAGAAATAAAGTTCCTAATAAAGTAGGGAACTATTATTTTGGGGATTCTATTTCTTTAAAGTTCCAAAAAAATATTGAAACAAAATTCTTTAATCACTTCTTAAAAGGTAATGGTTCTAAAAATAGTGGATTACCAGAAGCACACGTTTTTGATACTGGTAAAAAAGAATGGAAATCATATGATATATGGCCACCAAAAAACATTGAAAAAGAAACTTTTTATTTATCAGAAAATCAAGAATTAACGGCAGCTAAAAAATCAGAATCTAAAATCAGCTTTATAAGTGATATTAAACGTCCTGTTCCGTATTCTGAAGATATTAAAACCGTTTTTACACCTCGTAAATATATGACCGACGATCAACGTTTTGCTGCTCGTAGACCAGACGTTTTAGTTTTTGAAACCAATGTTTTAACCGAAGATTTAACTCTTGCAGGTGATATTTTAGCAAAACTAAATGTAGCCACAACTGGTACTGCTGCCGATTGGATTGTAAAAGTTATTGATGTTCATCCGCATGATTTAAAAAATGATAACAAAGAAATGCAATCGCATTTAAAACTAAGTAATTATCATATGATGATTCGTAGCGAAGTAATGCGTGGACGTTTTAGAAATGATTTTTCTAAACCAGAACCTTTTACACCGAACATAAAAACAACGGTAAATATTAAGTTGCAAGATGTCTTTCATACAATTAAGAAAGGACACAAGCTACAAATACAAGTACAAAGCACGTGGTTTCCTTTAATTGATTTGAATCCGCAAACCTATGTAGATAATATTTATAAAGCTGACGAAAAAGATTTTAAAACTCAAACACATTCGGTTTTTACAGATTCGAGTATTGAGTTTAATGTATTGAAACAATAGTATTATAAAGTGTCCTTAATAATATTAATAAATGAAAGTAAGTTCTAAAATAATTTTTCTATTAATACTAATTAGCTTTCTTAACTGTACACAAAATACAAATGAAGAGCAATATATAGTTTATAATGATATTTTTATGGAGTTATATGGTACAGACAACCTCCATGTCCCTTTTAATCATCTTTTTAAACTCGACTCTATAACTCAAAATAGTATTCATGATAAATTTATTTTTCCAAAAAATAGACCTATTGATAATAGAAGGCTAATTGTTGGGATGCACGATTATCTAACAATGACTCAAAATTTATTTATGCTTCCTAATTATAATTTATCAACAAATAAGATAAATTATAAAATGAATAATAGAGGTGAAAAATTTAAAGAGTTTGAAACAAATCTTATTAAAAAATTATATCAATTAAATAAATATCCAGAACCTATAAGG
Organism: Tenacibaculum sp.; assembly: GCA_020631475.1. GTDB lineage: Bacteria > Bacteroidota > Bacteroidia > Flavobacteriales > Flavobacteriaceae > Polaribacter. The sequence goes on from JAHDHE010000003.1 coordinate 64,350, forward strand.
CTTGAAAAAATAAATAATACAGGGCGTTTCGAGCTATTAAAATCCTCCGAAATAGAAAAACTAAGAAATAATAACTTTTTCAAAGAAAATATAAACAAAGTATGTTACCAAGCTAGTATAATATTATCTAAAATTGCTTTTGATGAGACTATGAAGAATGGATGTTTCTTATATCATAAAATTGATGATGGAGGACACGGTCATCCTATTTTAATATTTTTTGTAAAAAAAATTAAGGGCAGATGGAAAATCACGCATTTTATTGAATAAATTTTACTTACAACCACTTCAAAAACTCACTTCTATCAATCTCACGAGCACCCAGACTTTCTAGGTGCTCGTTATGTACCTGACAATCTATTAATTGATATCCACAATTTTTAACTAAATGTATAAAAGCAACTTTACTCATATTACTTGCTTTACTAAACATACTTTCCCCACAAAATACTCCATTACCTAAATCAATTCCGTACAAACCTCCAACTAACCTATTTTCTTTCCACACTTCTATAGACTTTGCAAATCCTTGTTTGTGTAAATTAATATAGGCTTGTTGCATATCGTCAGTAATCCAAGTTCCGAATTGATCATTTCTATCAATAGTTTTGCAATTAAATATCACTTCTTCAAAAGCTTGATTTTCTGTAATAGTAAAATCAGCTTTTCTTAAAACCTGTTTCATCGACTTCGATACTTTTACCTCCTCAGGAAACAACACCATTCTTTCCCAAGGCGAATACCAAACAATAGGTTCACCTTCATTAAACCAAGGAAAAATTCCATGTTTGTAAGCATATATTAAACGTTCTGTTGATAAATCACCACCAAAAGCTAAAACGCCATCATCAGTAGCCAATTCATAAGGCGGAAATTCTATTTTTTCTGAAAGCCAAATCATATTAAAAAATAAGTAATCCTATTAAATAAACAGCACTACCCACTAACATTGCTATTAAAGTATAAGGTAAAATTTCTTTCGCCTTTAATTTTGTAATACCTAATAATGGTAAAGCCCAAAATGGTTGTAACATATTAGTTATTTGATCTCCGTAAGCCAATGCCATTATTGCTTTTGGTAACGGAACACCTAATTGT